>NZ_KI518212.1 GCF_000479045.1 Cetobacterium somerae ATCC BAA-474 | reverse complement strand
TCACCCCAATATTTTGACATGTTTAGTTTAGTATGAAAATTAACAAGGTTAACTTGAGCTCTATTTAAAGCATCTTCATGCATTCTCCACTGTGAAATATATGCCATTTGCTTATACGATATCCCTGAAGCAGCATCTGCCATTTTTGTAAGACCTATATTTGTTCCCATTCCTATTAAAGCTGCTATTAGAGTTATTTTTTCACTGTTATCTGGCTTTTTATTCGTTGATGCATGAATAAACTCTTCATGGAATCCTGTTATATTTACAACATCTATTAAAAGATCTGTTAAATTAATTCTGGGTATAAGTTTATATAATTTTGAACTCAGTTGTTCTGCTTCTAGAGGAATATTTTTTTCCAATCTTGAAATTGAAATTTTTCCATTTTCAATAGAGATTCCTTTTATTTGATTAATATTTTTAGAAAACCATCTCAGCCTTTTATCCATGCTTAATTTTCTCTCGGTAAAATAATCTTCCAATTCTAAGCTCACAGCTAATCTAGAAAAAATTTTAGATTCTTGCCATTCATCTTTTGAAAATAGATACTCTTCAAAATCCATATACTGTCTACTTCCAGAAATAGATATATCTCCAGCTCTAATATGTTCTCTAAGTTCAGAGAGAACGGCCATTTCGTAGTAATGTCTATTGATACTGTTATCTTTTTCAAATACATATTTACTCCATCTTTTAGAGATAAAATCTATTGGAGCATCTTCAGGAATTTTCCTTTTCCCACTCTCGTTAATATCTTTAAGTATATCAATTCCTTCAATTAAAGATTCATTAGCTTTTGTAGATTTAAATTCTAATAGATGTAAAAATTTTGGAGTATATCTTCTTAAAAAATAAAATCTTTTTTCTAATAAATCTAAATAATCATAATCTACTGGCCTTGCTAATTTCTCAGCTTCATTTACAGATAAAACAAAATTTTCCCAATTAACAATAGTTTCAAGAGCTTTAAACGGATCTATCCCTTCCTCTTTGGCTTTAATTAAAGATTTTCCTATACTTGCAAATTGAACTATTTTTTCATTTAACTTTTTCCCATTATTTTTTTGTATCTCTTCTTGAGCTTTTCTTCCTTTTGAAATCAGTGTTAACATTTGTCTATCATGAACTTCAAAAGCCTTATCTATCAGGTCTTTAGAAAGATTTATTAAAAGAATTGTTAATAGTGCATATCTTTTATTTTCTTTGAAATCTCTAAAAGCATAAGGTTCATATCTCATAGCCATTCTATAGAGTTGTAATAATCTATTTGAGTGAAAATGTTGAACTAAAGAAATATCAAGATGTAAATCTTTTATATACTCGATTTTATCAGCCAACTTTAAAAAAGTTTCTGGAGAAGGAAAGCCAGTTGGAGTTTTTAACCAACCAAGGGTTGTTCTGCTTCGCTCCTCTATATTAGGCTGAACTAATAGAGTAGAATTTAACTTTTCTTTTTGCTCTTCTGAAAGAGAATTATTTAAAGTATCAAAAAGTATTTTTTCTGCTTCGTTTTTAGCTTCCCATATTAGGTTCTCAATAGTAGTTATACCAGGAAGTATAATTTTATTTTTTCTAAAAAAATTCAAACACTCATCAAAAAGATATAAGGTATCTTCATTTTCTAAACTTAATTTGTAGATATAGTTAAATACTTTTTTGTGTTCAACTTCACCAAAAGAAATAAAACCATATTCCTCTTTAATCTCTTTCATATGTTGGCCAAAGAGTATTATCTCTTTGTGGGTATCTTCTAGCAGGTACTATTCCAGTCCCTATTTGTTTTGCAATATAACTTATTACTATCTTTGGAATAGACTTAATGTAGCTATATGGCCAACCGGGATATCTCAATACTGCTAATTGCAAAGCAAATCCTATTTTATTTTCATCTCTTCTATGTCTTTGAATAATTTCTAAATCATATTTTGAAAATGTGTAATATCTTGCTAAAGATAATTCATCTTCAGGTATTTTCATGAACATTTCTCTTTGCTCTTGAGAAAATAACTCTTTTCCTCTTAATGACATATTGTAACTCCTTTAATTGTATTTTTAATATTATATCAATAGAGTAGACTCTATTGATACAAAATAAGAACCGTGATAAAATATAGGTTTGTAGAGTCTCATAAGACTTGTCTCAAAGAGGAGGAATAAAAATGAGAAAAATAGGGTATATTCGTGTGAGTTCTGAAGATCAAAATTTAGCGAGGCAAAAACAACAACTTCTAGAAATTGGGATGGATATTATTTTTGAAGAAAAAATTTCTGGAGCTACAATGAATAGATTAGAATTACAAAATATGTTGAAAGAAATTGAATGTGGAGATGTTATTTATGTAACTGATTTAACAAGAATTACTCGTAGTACTCATGATCTATTTTTATTAATAGATTTAATTAGAGGAAAAAAAGCATATTTAAAATCTTTAAAAGATACTTGGTTAGATTTATCTGAAGAAAATCCGTATAGTCAATTTTTAATAACAATAATGGCGGGTGGTAACCAACTTGAAAGAGATTTAATAAGAA
>NZ_KI518211.1:30208-34997 GCF_000479045.1 Cetobacterium somerae ATCC BAA-474 | reverse complement strand
AAGAAGCGCCATTTTTTTATTTTTTGTAAAAAAAGAATTAAAAATTTTAAAGGGGATTTGAATGAAGAAGAAATTAGTAACAGGATTATTAGGATTATCATTAGCTTCTTTTGGAGCAGAGAGCTTAGAATTAGGGTTATTGTCACCAACACAACTAAATGGACCATCAACAAGTGTAAAAGGTGTAAGATTAGGTCTTATATATACTGAAAATCAAAATGTAGAGGGATTAGATGTAAATATAATAGCTAATAAAAAACAAAATTTTAAAGGGTTATCAATAGGATCTTTTTATGATAGAACTGAGGGGAATTTCGAAGGAGCAAAATTAGGTTGGTTCTTTTTACCATTAACATTTAATAGTGTTGGTGGAAATATGACTGGAGTTCAATTTGGATTAATTAACATGGTTGAACATAACACAAAAGGTGTTCAAGTAGGAGGAGCTAACTTTACAGGAACTGGAACAGGAGTGCAGTTTGGTTTCTTTAATAAAGCTAATCAAATAAAAGGTTTACAATTAGGATTTGTAAATATGGCAGAAAACTTACAAGGTTTACAAATAGGACTAGTAAACATGGCAGATAATAGTGAACTTTTTGAAGTATTACCAATATTAAACTTTAATTTCAAATTTTAATCTTCTAAATTGACAAAGTTAATATTTTATGATACACTTATATAGTTATTAAAACGAATATTCCGCTTTAATGGAATATTAAATGAATATTCAGGGAGGCTAAAATGAAAGAAAAATTAATTCAATTAGTAGAGCAAAACTACTTAAGAAACGACATTCCAGAATTCAAAGCTGGAGATACTATCGGAGTTTACTACAAGGTTGTAGAGGGTAACAAAGAGAGAATACAGTTATTCGAAGGTGTTGTAATTAGAGTAAATGGTGGAGGAATCGCTAAGACTTTCACAATAAGAAAAGTAACTGGTGGAATTGGAGTAGAGAGAATTATCCCTATGAACTCACCAATGATCGATAAGATCGAAGTTTTAAAGATCGGAAAAGTAAGAAGATCAAAACTTTACTACTTAAGAGGACTTTCTGGAAAGAAAGCAAGAATCAAAGAGATCAGAAAGTAAGATTTCTAAAGCTAAGGAAGAACAATTCCTTAGCTTTTTTCTTTTTTTTGTGTTAAAATATAAACAAATTGACTAGAGGAGTGGATTTATGAGCAGAGAGAATATAATTTTAAATACAATATTTTATGTAATTTTAACAGCATTTTTTATATACATATTTGTAAAAGAAAAAAAGATTGTTGCTAAAATAGATAAAAAAAGAACCATATTTGAAGATTACCTTGTTAATAAATTTAATTTAAATGGGAAAACATCTGAAAAGATTTTAAGAAAAACTATTAAATTAGTTGAAAGTTTAGGAAGTGCACTAATTTTAGTTTTAATTATTCAAAAATTCTACATAGGAAATTTTTTAGTACCAACTGGATCAATGATACCAACTATTGTTCCTAAAGATAGACTTTTTGGAAATATGGTAGTATATAATTTTAAAGCTCCAGAAAGAGAAGATATAATTGTTTTTAAAGAACCTATTGAGGATAAAGTTTTATATACTAAAAGGTTAATGGGATTACCCGGAGAAAAAGTACAAATAAAATACGATAGATTATTTATAGATGGAAAGAAGATATCAGATAGAGAGTATACTCCTTTAGGAGAGCTAAGTTACAATGAATGGATAGTTCCTAAAAAGGGGGATATAATAACAATTGAACCTGGACAAAATTATAATGATACATTTGAAAAAGAAAATATTGATGTAGCGAAAGTTCAGAGTCTTTTAAAAGAGAATGGAGCTTATGTGTCTCAACTATTACCAGATGTAAAATTTTTAGTAAATGGAGTACCAACAGGAATGATACTTGATTTTATACATGACCAAGAGGTTTTAAATAAATTATTAAAAGGTGAAACAGTGACAAAAACCTTAGATGAAGATTATTATTTAGCTTTAGGTGATAATACAAATGGTAGTTATGATTCAAGAATGTGGGGATTTGTAAAAGATAGCAGAATTAAAGGGAAAGCTCTTGTAAGATTTTGGCCATTAAATAGAATAGGACTATTAAAATAAATGATTATAGAAATTAATAAGCATGATGAAGAGATATTAAAAAAAATTAATTTATTAGAACAAGAAATATTTATAGAAAGTTACTATACTTTTGAAACTTTAAAAGATATGGTAAATAAAAAAGAATATAAGATTTTAGTTTTTGATGAAGATGTAAAAGGATATTTAATTTTGCATGATTCATACGATCTTTATGAAATAATGAAGATAGCTGTAAAAAAAGAGTTTAGAAATAAGAAAATAGGTGAACAGTTAATAAATTTTTATTTAAATAATTGGGAGCAAAATTTATTTTTAGAAGTTAGAGAAAGTAATGAAATAGCAAGATATTTTTATGAAAAAATAGGATTTGTAAGTGTAGGAAAAAGAAAAAATTATTATCCTAATGGAGAAACAGCAATTTTGATGTCGCTAGAAAGAAATTAATATATATTTAGGAGGAAAACTTATAATGAACAAAGAAATTTATTCGAATCCTTTAGCAGAAAGATATAGCTCAAAGGAGATGCTAGAAATATTTTCACCAAAATTTAAATTTTCAACTTGGAGAAAATTATGGTATGTTTTAGCTGAAACTGAAAAGGAGTTAGGGCTTGACATTACAGAGGAACAATTAGCAGAAATGAAAGCTAATATAGATAATATTGATTATGAACTAGCAGATGAAATGGAGAAAAAGTTTAGACACGACGTAATGGCCCATGTACATACATTTGGAACAGCAGCACCTAAAGCTATGCCAATAATTCACTTAGGAGCAACAAGTGCTTATGTTGGAGATAACACAGATTTAATTCAAATAAAAGAAGCTTTAAATATTTTAAAGAAAAAATTAATTAATGTTATGGATGGATTAGCAAAGTTTTCTAATGAATATAAAGATTTACCAACATTAGGATTTACGCATTTCCAAGCTGCACAATTAACAACAGTTGGTAAAAGAGCAACACTTTGGTTACAAAGTTTAATTTTAGATTTAGAAGAGCTAGAATTTAGACAAGATACTTTAAGATTTAGAGGTGTAAAGGGAACTACTGGAACACAAGCATCATTCCAAGAGTTATTTAACGGAGATTATAAAAAAGTAAAAGAATTAGATGAAAGAGTTGCAGAAAAAATGGGCTTTAATAAAAGATTTTTAGTTACAGGTCAAACATACGATAGAAAAATCGATTCTGAAATATCAAATCTATTAAGTAATATAGCTCAGTCTGCTCATAAGTTTACAAATGATTTAAGATTGTTACAACATTTAAAAGAAATAGAAGAACCATTTGAAAAGAGCCAAATTGGATCATCTGCAATGGCTTATAAAAGAAATCCAATGAGAAGTGAAAGAATATCTTCTTTAGCAAAGTTTGTAATAGCGTTACAACAAAGTACTGCTATGACAGCATCAACTCAGTGGTTTGAGAGAACTCTTGATGATTCAGCAAATAAAAGATTAGCATTACCACAAGGATTTTTAGCTGTAGATGCAATATTAATCATTTGGAAAAATATATTAGAAGGATTAGTAGTTTATCCTAAGATGATAGAAAAGCATATAATGGCAGAACTTCCATTTATGGCAACAGAGTATATAATAATGGAAGGTGTAAAAAAAGGTGGAGATAGACAAGAGCTTCATGAGTTAATAAGAGTTCATTCAATGGAAGCAGGAAAGCAAGTTAAAGTTGAAGGATTAGAAAATGATTTAATTGAAAGAATTATTAATGATTTATCTTTTGATATAGATAGAGAAAAATTAATGGAAATTTTAGACCCTAAAAACTTTATTGGATTTGCTCCAGCACAAGTAGTAGACTTCTTAGAAACAGAAGTAAATCCTATTCTTGAAAAGAATAAAGAACTATTAGGAATGAATACTGACTTAAAGGTGTAGTATGACAGATAAAAGAAGGAGATATCTAACGGCATTTGTGCTATTAGCTCTTTATTTATCACTGATAGAAACTTTAATTCCAAAACCATTTCCTTGGATGAAGCTTGGATTAGCTAATATTGCAACAATAATAGCTTTAGAAAAATTTGATGAGAAGATGGCAATAGAGATATTGTTGCTTCGGATTTTTATTCAAGGAATGATGTTAGGAACACTTTTTTCACCAAGCTTTATAATAAGTTTAATTTCAGGAGGGGCTAGTACCCTCTTGACCATTTTATTATTTAGATATAGAGAAAATCTATCGCTGATTGCTATTTGTATAGCAGGAGCTTTTGTACATAATTTAACACAACTTATAGTTGTTTACTTTTTGCTTTTTAGAAGTATTAGTATTATGAGTAAATCAATTTTCATATTTATTTGGGGATTTTTGTTTATGGGATGCGTTTCAGGGTTAATAACAGGGTACATATGTGAAAAATTACAACTTAGAAGGGAGAGAGTATTAAAATGAGAAAATATTTTGGAACAGATGGAATAAGAGGAGAAGCTAACAAGGAGTTAACTGTAGAGTTAGCATTAAAATTAGGATATGCATTAGGGTATACTTTAAAAAAGGAATATCCAGATAAAAAAAGAATTAGAGTAATAATGGGATCTGATACAAGAAGATCAGGGTATATGTTAAGATCAGCGCTCACAGCTGGATTAAACTCTATGGGAATAAATATAGATTTTGTTGGAGTTATTCCAACTCCTGGAGTTGCTTATTTAACAGAAAAGAGTACAGC
>NZ_KI518211.1:0-30108 GCF_000479045.1 Cetobacterium somerae ATCC BAA-474 | reverse complement strand
CTAATGGATAATGTGGAAGAAATAACTAAAGACCCTATTGCTGGAGATGAAGTTGGAAGATTTACTTATGCAGAGGATGAATATTATCTTTACAGAGATCACGTTGTTTCAACAGTAAAAGGTGATTTCTCAGGTATGAAAATTATTTTAGATGCAGCTAATGGATCAGCTTATAGAGTAGCAAAAGAGGTATTTTTAGCTTTAGGAGCAGAGATAGTTATAATAAATGATGCTCCAAACGGTAAAAATATAAATGTTAGATGTGGATCAACACATCCAGAGATATTATCTAAAGTTGTTATGGGGTACGAAGCAGATTTAGGATTAGCTTATGATGGAGATGCTGACAGATTAATTGCTATAGATAAAAATGGAAACATAATTGATGGAGATAAGATTATTGCTGTATTAGCTCTAGGAATGAAAGACAGAGGAGAACTAAAAAATAATCAAGTTGTAACAACTGTTATGAGTAATATGGGATTTGAAAACTATTTATCAAATAAGGGAATTCATTTAATAAGAGCTAATGTTGGAGATAGATATGTTCTTGAAAAAATGAAAGAACTTAATGTAAATATAGGTGGAGAGCAATCAGGACATATAATATTATCAGATTTTGGAACTACAGGAGATGGAGTATTAACATCTGTTAAATTGGTAGAAGCTATAAGAGATTCAGGAAAATCACTAGATGAACTAGTAGGAGAAATAGTAGATTGGCCACAACTATTAATAAACGTTAGAGTAGATAATAGTAAAAAAAATCTATGGAATAAAAATGAAGTGATAGTTAAGTTTATACAAGAAAAAGAGCTAGAGATGGCAGGTTTAGGAAGAGTATTAGTAAGAACATCTGGAACAGAACCAATAGTAAGAGTAATGGTTGAAGGAAAAGAGATGGCAACAGTGGACAAAGTGGCAAAAGAGATTGCTGCAGTTGTTGAAAAAGAGTTAATTTAGGAGAGAAAATGTATTATAAAAATTTTTCAAAAGTTTATGATAAGTTTATGCAACATTGCGATTATGATCAGTGGGCTAATTTAATAAAGGATAAAATTAAAGAATCTGGCGTTGAAGGTAAAAAGTTATTAGATTTAGGATGTGGAACAGGAGAAACCCTTCTTAGATTAAAAGATGATTTTGATTGTTCAGGATTAGATTTATCAGCAGATATGCTAACAATAGCTAATAAAAAATTAAAAAATAAAAATGTTAAATTATTTTTAGGAGATATGAGAGAGTTTAGTACAGGTGAAACTTATGATATAATAGTGTCACTTTTTGATACAGTGAATCATTTAACATCACTTGAAGATCTAGATGACTTAATGAACTCTATTTATTCTAATTTGAATCCAGGTGGGATTTATATTTTTGATGTTATAAATAGAGAGTTTATGGATAAAATGTTTCCAGGTGGAGTGTATTATGACGATAGAAAAGATATGACTATTATTTGGGAGCATTTTAGAGATGAAGACTTAGATATTGTTGAAGCAGTATACTTTGTTAAAAATAGAGCAGGACATTATGAAAAACTAAAAGAACTATATGAAAAGAGAATATTTGAAGAGTTCGAAATTAGAAAAATTATTGAAAAAAATAATTTAAACTTGTTAAGTATTGGTAAAAATGATAGAATAGCAGGGGAAAGATTTTTTTACATGGTAAAAAAATAATTTTGCTTAAGGAAGTGGAATTTTATGGTGTTTTTTAATAAAGATTTTATGCATTATTTTTCACTACTTGGATTTTTAGGATTTCTAATAGTTGGGAATATAGGCGTTTTTATTCTCATATACAAGTTAATAGAAAAATATTTTTTTAAAAGCACACCATTATTTATTTTTTTCGTTATAGTAGGTGTATTTAGTGCATTTTATAACGCTTATAAATTGATAATGAAAAAATAAGGTTGAGTGATATATGGATGAGTTAAAAAAAATAATAAAACGTGGAATTATAACTGCAGTGGTAGTTTTAATATACGGAGTTTTATCAGGAAATAAATACGTTTATATGGGTATGTTTTCGGGAGCAATTTTATCAGTAGTTGGGTTTTATATGATATGTCTTGATGCAAAAGCAAGCTTAGCTTCAAACTCTCCATTTAAAGTTGGAGTAATAGGATATTTGAAAAGATATTTTTTATACGGGATATTTCTAGCACTGGCTACAAAATTTTATGGTTTTCCAATGTTAGTTAGTGGAGTTATAGGATTACTAAATATTAAAATTAATATATTAGCTATAACTTTATTTAACAATATAAAAAAGTTTAAATCTAAGTATTTAAAATAAACTATTGAAAGGAGGCGAAACTTATGAGAATAGGACCAATAGAGTTTATTACCCCACCATTAGTAGAAGGACCTGCAGTAATGTTTTACGTGCCATTACCACACTTTTTACATCAAATTCCATTTTCTATGGAATATGCTGATGGAAAGTTTGGATTACCAGTTACAATAACTGTAATAAGTACATGGTTTGTAATATTAGTGTTAACACTTTTATTTAAAATGGGAACAAAAAAATTAGAAATGATTCCAGGAAGGGCACAAGTTGCTGCTGAATCAGTTTACGATTTTCTACATGGTATTATTCATCAAATGTTAGGAGGATGGACAGCAAAGTATTTCTCATACCTAGCTACATTATTTTTATTTATACTAGGATGTAACTTACTTATGTTTGCACCAATTCCTTGGGGAAGCTTCGAAGATGGAGTGTTTGCTATAGCACCTGCATTTAGAGCACCGACAGCAGATCTTAATACAACAGTTGGATTAGCGATGTTAACTACAGCTACATTCTTAGGAACTAGCATAAAATTAAATGGTATACTAGGATATTTTAAAGGATTACTAGAGCCAATGCCGTTTATGTTACCTATTAATCTAGTAGGAGAACTAGCAAAACCAACAAATATTTCTATACGTTTGTTTGGAAATATGTTTGCGGGAATGGTAATAATGGGGCTTATTTATAAAGCGGCACCAATGGTTATTCCAGCACCGTTACATCTTTATTTTGATATATTTAGTGGAGTAGTACAAAGTTTTGTATTCTTAATGCTAAGTATGGTATATATTCAAGGTTCATTAGGGGATGCAGAGTGTCCCGATGATAAATAAAAACTAACAAGATTAAATTTTAAAATAACTAGGAGGTAAATGATTATGGATTTAATGTTAGCAAAAACTATAGTATTAGCAGCATCAGCAGTAGGAGCAGGATGTGGAATGATCGCAGGTATAGGACCAGGAGTTGGACAAGGATACGCAGCTGGTAAAGCAGTTGAGGCAGTAGCTAGACAACCAGAAGCTAAAGGAGATATCATTTCTACAATGGTACTTGGACAAGCGGTATCAGAGTCAACAGGTATCTATTCATTAGTAATTGCACTAATCTTATTATACGCTAACCCATTCGTAGGAATGTTAGGATAATTTTTTATAAAATACATCAAATACTTTTAGGAAGGAGGTAGAAGACTTGGCACCAACAAATATGCCTGCAGTATCGATAGATATTAACATGTTTTGGCAAATAATAAACTTCTTCATTTTAGTGTTTATATTTAATAAATACTTTAAAGCTCCATTAATGAAGTTAATGGATACAAGAAAAGAGAAGATTGCAGCTGAATTCTCAGAAGCTCAAAAGAACAACGAGGATGCTGCATTAAAAAATAAAGAAGCTCAAAAAATATTAAAAGATGCTAAAGATGAAGCTACAAAAATAGTTCAATTAGCAGAGAAAAAAGCTGATGAAAGAAAAGAGATTATCATTTCTGAAGCGACTGTTCAAAGAGACAAAATGCTTAAATCAGCAGAGCTAGAAATTCAAAAGATGAAACATGCAGCTAAGAAAGAGCTAGAGGTTGAAATGAACCAATTAGCAGTAACATTAGCTGAGAAGATAATAAAAGAGAATTTAAACTCTGATTTAGAAGCTGCCCTAGCTGACAAATTTATAGATGAGGTAGGGGGAGTAAAATGATAGGAAACCAAATTGGTAAAAGATATGCAGAAGCAATATATGAAGTTGCTGTGCAAAAAAATGAAGTTAAATCAATATATGATGTATTAAATGCGACTATGGAGCTTTATAAAACAGATGTTGATTTTAGAAACTTTATAACTCATCCTCTAATTAAAGAGAGTGAGAAAAAAGAAACTTTAAAGAAAATTTTCTCAGACTCTAATGAAGGAGTAGAAATTCTTTTCTATATTTTAGAAAAAGGAAGAATTGCACAAATTAGAGAGATTGTAGCAGAGTATGTTAAGTTAGATTATGCAAAAAATCAAATTTTAGATGTGGAAGCTACATTTGCAGTTGCTTTAAGCGATGAGCAAAAAGAGAAACTTTCTAAAAATCTTGAAAATAAAACAGGTAAAAAGATAAAGCTAGTAGTTAATGTGGATAAATCTCTAATAGGTGGAGGAATTATCAAAATAGGTGATGAGGTAACAGACGGAAGTATCCGTAGACAATTAGAAACTCTAACACAAAAATAAAAAACTACTTGTAAAATTAGGAGGTGTAATCAGTTGAAAATCAGACCAGAAGAAGTAAGTAATATAATCAAAACTGAGATCGAGAATTACAAAAAGAGTCTTGATGTCAAAACTTCAGGTTCTGTATTAGAAGTAGGAGACGGTATCGCTAGAATCTACGGATTAAGCAGTGCAAAAGCGGGAGAGCTTTTAGAGTTTCCTAACGGAATAACAGGAATGGTTCTAAACCTAGAAGAGGATAACGTTGGAGCAGTTATACTAGGGGACTATACAAAGATTAAAGAGGGAGACGAGGTTAAGGCTACAGGAAGAATTGCCTCAGTTCCAGCTGGAGAATCTTTGTTAGGAAGAGTAGTTAACGCTTTAGGAGAGCCAATTGATGGAAAAGGTGAAATAAAGTTTGAGAAATACATGGAGATAGAAAGAAAAGCTTCTGGTATTATCTCAAGAAAACCAGTATCTGAGCCTTTACAAACAGGTATCAAATCAATAGATGGAATGGTACCTATTGGTAGAGGACAAAGAGAGCTTATTATCGGAGATAGACAAACTGGTAAAACAGCAGTTGCTATTGACGCAATCTTAAATCAAAAAAATACAGGAGTAAAATGTATCTACGTTGCAATAGGTCAAAAAAGATCAACAGTTGCTCAGATCGTTAAGAGATTAGAAGATGCAGGAGCTATGGAATATACTATAGTTGTTGCAGCAACAGCTTCTGAGTCAGCTCCTTTACAATATTTAGCACCATATTCAGGAGTAGCTATGGGAGAATACTTCATGGATAAAGGTGAAGCAGTTTTAATAGTTTACGATGATCTTTCAAAGCATGCGGTAGCATATAGAGAAATGTCTTTATTATTAAAAAGACCACCTGGAAGAGAAGCTTATCCAGGAGACGTATTCTATCTTCACTCAAGATTACTTGAGAGAGCTGCAAAGTTATCAGATGAATTAGGTGGAGGATCAATAACTGCCCTACCAATAATCGAAACTCAAGCAGGAGACGTATCAGCGTATATCCCTACAAACGTTATTTCGATAACAGATGGACAGATATTCCTTGATGCACAACTATTTAACTCTGGATTTAGACCAGCAATCAATGCCGGAATATCTGTATCAAGAGTTGGAGGATCTGCACAAATTAAAGCTATGAAACAAGTTGCTGCTAAAGTTAAGTTAGAATTAGCTCAATATACAGAGTTATTAACATTTGCACAGTTTGGATCAGATTTAGATAAAGCTACAAAAGCTCAATTAGAAAGAGGGCACAGAATTATGGAAGTTTTAAAACAACCACAATACAGTCCTTATCCAGTTGAAGAGCAAGTTGTATCATTCTATACTGTAATCAATGGATTCTTAGATGATATCGCTATTGCAGATGTAAGAAGATTCGAAAAAGAATTAATTACTGAAATGAGAAATACAACAACTATTTTAGATGAGATCGTTGAGAAGAAAAGCTTAGATAAAGATCTTGAGGCTAAAATTGTAGAAGCTATAGTAGCATTTAAAAAGAATTTTAATTAAAGAGAGGTGGGCAAATGGCTGGAACTAGAGAGATAAAAAATAGAATAAAAAGTGTTCAGTCTACTCACCAAATTACAAAGGCCATGGAAATTGTTTCGACTACAAAATTTAAAAAGTATTCAACAATAGTAGCTCAATCAAAGCCATATTCAGAAAGTATAGCTAAAATATTACAAAATATTGCAGCTGGTGTAAAAAGTGAAAAACATCCACTTTTTGATGGTAGAGATGATGTAAAAAAAGTTGGAGTTATTGTTATGTGTTCAGATAGAGGACTAGCAGGAAGTTTCAACAGTAATACATTAAAAGCACTAGAAAGATTGATTGCTGAAAATAGTGGGAAACAGGTCTCTGTAATTGCAGTTGGAAAGAAAGCTAAAGAATACTGTGCAAAGAGAAATTACGATGTAAAGGCTGAGTATATACAACTAATTCCTGAAACGATGTTTGATAAAGCGAAAGAAATTAGTGAAAACATTGTTGAATATTACTATAACAACATTTTTGATGAAGTGTACGTAATATATAACAAGTTTATATCAGCTTTAGTAAGTGATCTAACAGTAAGTAAATTAATTCCTATAGAAAGAGCTGAGGGAAGTGAGAATAAAGCTTATATATTTGAGCCGTCTCCAGAAGAGATTTTATCATCTCTATTACCAAAGTATTTAAATATAGAGTTATATAAAGCTTTACTAGATAATACTGCAAGTGAGCATTCTGCAAGAAAAAATGCAATGAAAAGTGCAACGGATAACGCTGAAGATATGATAAAGGGATTAACTTTAGAATATAATAGAAGAAGACAAGCATCGATAACTCAAGAGATATCTGAAATTGTTGGAGGAGCAGCAGCGTTAAATTAAGAATAATGAGGAGGCAATAGTGGAAAACAAAGGTACCCTTACCCAAATAATAGGTCCTGTTGTAGACGTTATGTTCAATGATAGATTGCCTGGAATTTACAACGCTTTAAAAGTAAAAGGTGAAGACGGAAAAGAGTTAGTTCTTGAGGTTCAGCAACACCTAGGAAATAACGTTGTAAGAACAGTAGCAATGGACGCTACTGAGGGTCTACAAAGAGGAATGGAAGTAATAGATACAGGATCAGCTATAACAGTTCCAGTAGGAAAAGCTGTTTTAGGAAGAATTCTAAATGTTTTAGGAGAGCCAGTTGATGAAGCTGGACCAGTAACAACAGAGGAGCATTTACCTATACATAGAGAAGCTCCAAACTTTGATGAGCAAGGAACAGAAGTAGAAATATTCGAAACTGGAATTAAGGTAATTGACCTTCTTGCACCATACATTAAAGGTGGAAAAATAGGTCTATTTGGAGGAGCTGGAGTAGGAAAAACAGTTCTTATAATGGAGCTTATCAACAACATTGCAAAAGGACACGGAGGATTATCTGTATTCGCGGGTGTTGGAGAAAGAACAAGAGAAGGAAGAGACTTATATGATGAGATGAGAGAATCAGGAGTTATTGATAAAACATCTCTAGTATATGGACAGATGAATGAGCCGCCTGGAGCAAGATTAAGAGTTGCTCTTACTGGACTAACAGTAGCGGAAAACTTTAGAGACAAAGAGGGACAAGACGTTCTTCTATTCATAGATAACATATTCAGATTTACTCAAGCTGGAGCGGAAGTTTCTGCCTTACTAGGAAGAATACCTTCAGCAGTTGGATACCAACCAACACTAGCTTCAGAAATGGGTAAATTACAAGAGAGAATTACATCAACTAAGTCAGGATCAATAACGTCAGTTCAAGCTGTATACGTACCAGCGGATGACCTTACTGACCCAGCACCAGCGACTACATTCGCTCACTTAGATGCTACAACAGTTCTTTCAAGAAGAATTGCATCTCTAGGAATATATCCAGCAGTTGACCCTCTAGATTCAACTTCAAAAGCGCTAGATCCAGCAATAGTTGGAAATGAGCACTATACAGTTGCTAGACAGGTTCAAGAGATATTACAAAGATATAAAGAACTTCAAGATATCATTGCAATCCTAGGAATGGATGAGTTATCTGATGAAGATAAGCAAACAGTTTCTAGAGCAAGAAAAATCGAGAGATTCTTCTCACAACCATTCTCAGTTGCTGAGCAATTTACAGGAATGGAAGGGAAATATGTTCCAGTAAAAGAGACAATAAGAGCTTTCAAAGAGATTATCGAAGGTAAGCACGATACTCTTCCTGAACAAGCATTCCTTTATGTTGGAACAATTGAGGAGGCAATAGCTAAGGGAAGAGACCTTATGAAGGGAGCTGAGTAATTATGGCAAACTCTTTTAAGCTAGAGCTAGTAACTCCATTATCAAAGATATTATCTGAAGAGGTAAACTTTGTTATGCTAAGAACAACAGAGGGAGATATGGGTATATTACCTAATCACTCGCCTTTTGTTGCTGGATTAGCTACTGGAGAGATGAAAGTTAGAAATAATGGGCAAGAAAAGTTTTACTATGTTTCAGGTGGATTTGTAGAAATCTCTGATAATGTTGTAACAATTTTAGCAGATGAAGCTATGGATGTTAAAGATATAGATTTAGAAGCTGCGAGAAAAGAAGCTCAAATTGCTAAAGAAAAATTAGAAAAAATAGCTGAGGATATTGATATCGCTAATGTTCAAAAGACATTAACTCAAGCATTAACTAAAGTTAAATTAGCAGAAAAAATGTTATAAAAAATAAAACCCGATTAGAATTTCTAATCGGGTTTTTTTATCAAGATTTTAAATATAAAATAATTATTTTCGATTTTTAAATCAAAGTTAAATCGATGTAGCTCTAGAATTTTTTTAACTAAAGATAATCCAAGGCCACTTCCCTCAGTATTTTTATCTAAAGCATTTTCTCCTCTTTGGAAAGGTTCAAATAAATCAGTAGTTTTTTTATTGACTTCAGTAGTGATAATGTTTTTAAAAATAAGAGTACCATTCTCTAAAAATATTTCTACATTGGATTCGTCAGGTGCATATTTTAACATATTTTGAACTAAATTATTTATAGCAATTTTTAATAAATTATAATCACCATTTACTTCTATATTTGAAAAATTAGTAATAACATTAATATTTTTTTCAAATTCAATATAATCAAATTGTTCTAATGAACTTTTAATCATATTTTCTAAATTTATTTGTTGTGTTGTTAATTTATAATCAGGAGAATTTATTTTAGAAAGGGTTAGTAAACTTTCTGTTAAAGTTCTCATCTCTAAAGATTTTTCAAGCATAGTTTTATAATATTCTTTTTTTCGTTCACTAGGAACATTATCTCTAGCTAATGCTTGAGAATATAAACAAAGAACTGAAATAGGTGTTTTTAGCTCATGAGATGCATTAGAAACAAAAAGTTTTAGATTTTCAATAGCAAAAGATAGTTCTTTAGACATTTCATTTAAACTTTGAGCAAGTTCTTCAAGTTCATCACCACTAGACAATTTTATGTTATCAGGATATTCTAATCTCGCAATTTTTTTAGCACTATTTTTTAAGTACATGATATTTCTATTTATTTTTTTAGAAAATATAGATACAAGAATACCACTTACAAATAAAGAGAAAAAAGCAGTAAAAAGATTAAATATAAAAATATCATGAATATGTTTTGCAATAACAGCCATAGAACTTCTAATACTTAACATATAACCATTGTTTAACTTTTCATAGTAACGAATGAACATAACTCCAGATGTACCATCAACTTCACCTATTTTAAATGTAGATTCATTTAATTTTAAAGAGTTATAAATCTTTTTATTGTTATTCATATGTGAACGATTATTCTGCATAAAGTTTAAATCAATCTTAACTCCAAAATTATCCTCTGCAAAATAGATGTAATTTTCAAGTTTATCTCTATCATCAATTAGTTTAATGATGTTATTTCTAATTTCAATAATACTTTGTTTTTTCCTATAAATATAAAATTTATCTAAGAAAAAAGAGTTGAAAATAAAACTGGTAATTATAGTTAAAAAAACTATCCCTATTGTTAATAGGAATAGTTTTTTAAAGAAGTTCAGTTTTATTGGGAAATTAATCTGTTTTAAAGACATAACCAACTCCTCTTACACTTTTAATATAATTATCACAACTTCCAAGTTTTTTTCTTAACCGTTTTACAATAGTATCTACTGCTCTTTCATCACCAAAAAATTCAAATCCCCAAACTTCATTAAGTAAAGTTTCACGAGAAAAAATTATATTTTGATTTCTTAAAAAAAATTCTAAAAGTTGCGCCTCTCTTCGAGGAAGAATATTACTTTCTTCAGGAGTATCAAGCTTAAATGTATTGAAATCAAAAGTGATATCTCCAATTTTAAAAAATGTGTCATTACTAAGTTTAAATAATTTTTTTAACTTAATAATGAGAAGCTTAGGAGTAAATGGCTTTGTTATATAGTCATCAGCTCCTAATTCAAGTCCTTTAATTTCATCAAATTCACTATCTCTAGCAGTAACCATAATTATAGGTACTTGAGATAATGCCTTCAACTTTTTACAAATCTCCCATCCGTTCATACCAGGAAGATTTATATCTAATAATATAAGATCAGGTTTTTCTTTATAAAAACAATCAATTGCTTCATCACCTCTATGAGTTATAACAGTTTCAAATCCCTCATTTTTTAAAGAATCTGAAATAACTGTAGCAAGAGATTTTTCATCTTCAACAATAAGAACTTTCTTCATAATTTAAATCCTTAGCTATTTTTGTGTTCAAAAATAACGTCAATAGGAGTACCTTCAAATCCAAAAGACTCTCTTAATTTATTTTCGATATATCTACCATATGAGAAGTGAACTAACTCAGGGTAGTTACAGAAAAGAACAAATCTAGGTGGTGCAGTAGAGATTTGTGTAGCATAATTTATTTTAACTACTCTACCTTTTCTTGTAGGTGGATTATTCATGATAATAGCATCACTTATAACAGTGTTTAATAATCCAGTTGAAATTCTCTTGTTATATTCAGCAAATACAGCTTCTGCATGCTCTAATAACTTAGTTGTTCTTTGCCCTGTTAAAGCTGATACGAATTCGATTGGTGCATAAGATAAGAATGGTAACTCAGCATAAAGCTCTTCTCTCATCTTTTTCATCGTGTCATTTTTCTTATCTGGAATAGTATCCCATTTATTTATAACTATGATAATTGGTTTTTTCTCTTCATAAGCAATACCAGCAATTCTCTTATCTTGCTCAGTTAATCCTTCACTTCCATCAATCATCCAAATACATACATCAGCTCTTTTTATAGTTTTGATAGCTCTTAAAACAGAATAATACTCTAAACTTTCCTCAACTTTAGATTTTCTTCTGATACCAGCAGTATCTATAAGGATGTATCTGTTACCATCAAATTCAATAGCCGTATCAATAGCATCTCTAGTAGTACCAGCTATATTACTAACAATAGTTCTTTCTTCTCCTGATAATCTATTAACAAGAGATGACTTTCCAGCATTTGGTCTACCGATAATAGCTAATTTAAGACCTTCTTCCTCTTCGTACTCTTCAACTGTTTGATCAATAATATCTACTACTAAATCTAGCATATCTCCAAGGTTTACTTTATGCTCTCCTGAAATAGGAATTAAATGCTCAAATCCTAATCCCCAGAAATCATAAACATCGTCTTGTTGAGCTTGGAAATTATCAATTTTATTAACACAAAGGATAACAGGTTTTTTCTTTTTTCTTAAAAGGTAAGCAACCTCTTCATCTAATGGATTTAAACCATTTTTTCCATCTACAACGAATAAAATAACATCAGCTTCATTCATAGCAACTTCAGCTTGCTGTTTTATTTTAGTCATCATAAAATCATTATTTCTAGGCTCAAGTCCTCCAGTGTCAACTAGAACAAACTCTTTTCCAGCCCACTCAGTTTCTCTATATAGTCTATCTCTTGTAACTCCTGGCTGGTCATCAACGATAGCTACTCTATCTCCAACCAATTTATTAAATAGTGTCGATTTTCCAACATTTGGTCTTCCAACGATTGCAACAATAGGTTTCAATTTTAATACCTCCTAGTTTTATTTGTTTGAGTGATAATATCTTTTTGTTTTTGCTTTTTACCGTTATCCTTTTCAACAAATATTTTTTTATTGTTAAGTGGATTCATTTCAGTATAATACATAAGTGTAGAATAAGTTGATGGAGTAGGAGTAAAAATTTGTACCTGCTCTGGACTTATTTTTAGTTCAGAGGATGCGAATCTTTTTAAATCTAACATATCTTTTTCGTTACACCCAGGGTGAGCAGCAATTAAATAATAAGTTAAAAACTGTTTTTTATCATGTTTTTTATTTAACTCATAAAAACGATTTTTAAACTCTTTTAAAATGCTTTTCCCTTGTTTTCCCATAAGAGAAAGAATTTTATCCTCTGTATGTTCAGGAGCAATTTTCATCTGTCCTGAAATATGGTCTTTGATAAGTTCTTCAAGATATCTATCACCAGATTTGTTATCATCTAAAATCATATCATATCTAATTCCAGATGCAATAAATATTTTTTTAATTTTATCTATTGATTTTAACTTTTTCAAAAGAGAAATTTGTCTAGAATGATCAAGTTTTAAAGCAGGGCAAGTTTCAGGGTAAAGACATCTTTTGTGAGAACAAGCTCCATGATTTAATTTCTTAGTACATTCAAGACCATACATATTAGCTGTAGGACCACCTACATCCGATATATTTCCTTTAAATCCTTTTGAATTAGCTATATTTGTAACCTCTTTAACGATAGAGTCTTCACTTCTAGAAATAACTGTTCTTCCTTGATGAACAGCAATTGCACAGAAATTACATTCTCCATAACACCCTCTATGTGTAGTAACAGAGTGTTTTATAGTGTCTAGAGCTTTAACATGTCCATCTTTTTTATAATAAGGGTGGACATCTCTTTCAAAATCTAACCCATAAATATCATCCATCTCTTGAGAAGTAAAATTTTCACAAGGAGGATTTTGAATAAAGTATCTATCAGCATTTTTTTGATAAATTCCCTTAGCAGTTATAGGATCACAATTATGATAGAAAAGTTCGAAAGCTTTTACAAAGTTTTCTTTTTTTTCAACACATTCTTCAAAACTTGGAAGAGTTAAATATCCTTCTTTAGGTTCTTTAGAAATGTAACCTATACCTCTAATACTTTTCCAATCTGTTTTATTTTTTAATGCATTAGCTAACTCAAGCATAGACTTCTCTCCCATACCATATGAAAGAATATCAGCTTTAGCATCAAAAATAATAGGACGTCTTAACGAGTTACTCCAGTAATCATAATGAACTACTCTTCTAAGACTAGCCTCTATTCCCCCTAATACAATGGGAACAGGACTATTTTTAAAGAAACGACGAATTAGATTTGTATACTGAATAGTAGCTCTATCAGGTCTTTTATTATTAATTCCACCTGGAGTAAAATCGTCACTTTTTCTTCTTTTTTTTACAGCAGTATAGTTAGCAACCATTGAATCTACACAACCAGCAGAAACTGCCCAATATAAATTGGGAGTTCCTAATCTAGTTATATCTTTATCAGAATTAATATCTGGTTGAGCGATTACTCCTACTTTAAAACCATGCTTAACTAACCATTTACCGATAATAGCAGTACCATTATAAGAAGTATCTAAATAGGTATCTCCAGATACAAGTATTATATCTAAAGAGTCCCAACCTAATTTTTTAACCTCTTCCATTGTAGTAGGTAGAAACATTTAAAATCACACTCCTTGAGAAGCAGCCATTAAGAAAGGAACAACTTGTTTCTTTCTAGATACAACACCATCAACCCATGCCGTATTATTAGTTAAAGTTGTATGGAATCCTCTTTCAACAAGCGTTGGCTCACCAACAACAAGTAGCATAGATCCAGCTTTAACGATATCTGTAATAACTAATACAGATAATTGATAATCATTTTTAGCATTTGTTTCAGCCATTGCTTTTTCAAGAGAAGCTTGTTGATCTAATACACCTTTAACGTCAACAGTATTAACTTGAGAAATAGCTAACTTTACACCATTCATAGAAAACTCTTTTTGATCCATAGTTAAAATCTCTTCAGGAGTTTTATCAGAAAGAGATGTACCAGCAATAAGCATATCCATACCGAAAGCCTCATAGTTTTCTATACCAGATATAGCAGCTAGTTCTTTTACAACTTGGATATCTTTTTCTGTACAAGTAGGTGATTTAAATAGTAGTGTATCAGATAAAATAGCACTTAACATTAAGCCAGCAATCTCTTTTGGTGGTACAATACCAGCTTCTTTATATAAACCATAAATAATTGTACAAGTACATCCAACAGTTTCAGCATTTATTTTAACAGGTTCGTTTGTTTCAAAGTTTCCGAACTTGTGGTGATCAACAACTTGAATTATTTTAGCATCCTTTAAACCAGCAACTGATTGAGCAGCTTCATTATGATCAACTAAAACAACATTTTTTCTAGTAAAGTTGATTAAGTTTTTTGTTCTTATAGTACCATAAACTTCTCCATTTTTATCAACAACTGGGAAGTTTGTTTGTGTAGATTCTTTCATAATATCTTTAATATCAATTAAATAATCATCTGTAGAGAATGAATAGAATTTCTCATGATTCATTATTGATAAAATTGAAACTGATTGAGATATTAATGGTATTGTTTTAAATAAAGATTTATTAACTCTTAAAATAGGAGTTTTAGAATCTCTAGGTAAAATAACATCATCTTTATCACAACAAAGAATAATCATATTAACACCTAAATCAATTAAATCATCGATAGAGTCAAGTAATGTCGTAGTAATAACGATATCACCAGCTGCGATGTTTCTATACTCACTTACACCTTTTAAGCTAGCTTCTATTTTACCAGAAGGATATTCTCCACTGATAACTTCTCCTTCTAAAACATCTTTTAAATTTTCATAAGTTGTGTAGTATTTAGAAAATAATTCAGAATAATCAATGTTTAAGTAAGCATTAGCAATATCTGAAACATGAATCATTCCTCTTAGGTGATTCTTACTATTAACAACAGGTAAACTAGAGAAATTCTCTTCTGTCATTATCTCTAAAGCTCTTTTTAATGAATCTTTATGATTAATAGTTTTCTTTTCAACACGAGTTAAATCTGATATTTGAGCACTTACCGTTGAAAGTAGTTTTGGTGCATCTATATTAAAGCTTTTTAAAACAAATTCAGTTTCCTTACTAATGTTTCCTAATCTACAAGCTTGAGCAGATTCTCCTTTTAATTCTTTTAGTCTAGCTAATGAAATAGCTGAACAGATTGAATCTGTATCTGGATTTCTGTGTCCAAAAATTAAAATTGGTTCCATGTAAAATACTCTCCTTTTTCTTTATAAGTCTATTTATTATTTTATCATTTTTTTGAAAATAGAACAACAAAATCTTTACTTTTCTTATAAAAAAACATAAATATTAAATAGAGTGTAGTAGAATCTGGAAAATATACTGTTATTGTGATAAAATATATTAAAAGTTTTTTGAAAATTCAAAAGAGGTGAAGTTATGAAATTAGTGGATACACATTGTCATTTAGACAATGAAAAATTCGATGAAGATAGATTAGAAGTAATAGAAAGAATAAAAGAAAATTTAGAGTTTTGTGTAAATATAGGATATGACTTAGCTAGTTCTAAAAAAAGCTTAGAGTTAGCCAAAGAATATGATTTTATATATGCTGTAATAGGAGTTCATCCAATTGATATAGCTGAGTATGATGAAGAGGTTGAAAAAGAACTTGAACTCCTA
This sequence comes from Cetobacterium somerae ATCC BAA-474, assembly GCF_000479045.1. NCBI lineage: Bacteria > Fusobacteriati > Fusobacteriota > Fusobacteriia > Fusobacteriales > Fusobacteriaceae > Cetobacterium > Cetobacterium somerae. The sequence goes on along the minus strand of NZ_KI518211.1, from coordinate 14,244 downwards.
GGAAAAAATCCAAAGGTTGTAGCCATTGGTGAGATAGGATTAGATTATCATTGGATGACAGAACCTAAAGAGGTTCAACAAGAGAGATTCAAAAAACAACTAGAGCTTGCAGAAAAATTAAATAAACCAGTTGTTATTCATACAAGAGATGCTATGGAAGATACTGTTAATATTTTAAAAGAGTATCCAAACATAACTGGAGTTATTCACTGTTATCCAGGATCTTTAGAAACAGCAAAGCAATTAGTTGATAGATTTTACTTAGGAATTGGTGGAACTTTAACTTTTAAAAATAGTAAAAAAGCAGTTGAAGTTGTAAAAGATATTCCTTTAGATAGAATAGTTATTGAAACTGATTGTCCATATTTAACTCCAGAGCCTTTCAGAGGAAAAAGAAATGAACCTATTTATGTTGAATATGTAGCAAAGAAAATAGCTGAAATAAAAGAGATTAGTGTTGAAGATGTTACAAAAATAACTACAGAAAATGCTAAGAAGCTATATAGAATAGGTTAGAATATGGCTATGAAATTTATAGGAATAGGAAATGATATTGTAGAAATAGAAAGAATATCAAAAGCTATTGGAAAAAATGGTTTTAAAGAGAGAGTCTTTACATCAAAGGAGATAGCCCAAATACAGGAAAAAGGAGATAAAGCAGAAAGTTATGCAGGAAGATTTTCGGCTAAAGAAGCTATATCTAAAGCTTTAGGAACTGGAGTAAGAGGATTTAATCTTGTAGATATAGAGATTTTAAATAACTCTTTAGGAAAACCTGAGGTAACTTTAAAAGGTAATTTAGAAAATAAAAATGATAGATTTATAGTGGATATATCAATATCTCATTGTAAAGAGTATGCAACAGCTGTTGCGATAATAATGGAAAGAGAGGTAAAATGAAAGAGTTTTATCAAGAATTAGATAATTATATAGAAAATTTAGAAGATAAAAAAAATGATTATAAGGTTTTATCTTTTGTTGTAGATGAGTTAGGATATTTACCAGATGAAGTTTTGAATTATATAGCTAAAAAAATGGATATTTTTCCATTTTCATTAGAAAGTACAATAAAATTTTATCCTAAGTTACAAAAGGCAAGAACTAAAAACTATGTTCAAATTTGTACAGGAAGAAATTGTATTCAACCTGGTTTAAAAGAGAAACTAGCAGAATTAAAATCAGAAGTTGATTTTCCAATAGAGGAGAGACACTGTTTAGGAAGATGTGGAAAGGGTAGTGCTCTAAAGATTAATGAGGAGTATTATTCGTATAAAACATTAGAAGAATTAGAAAAATTATTATTAAATTTAAAGTAAATATTAGGAGGAGTTTTTAATGGATATTTTGGAATTAAAAAGAGAATATAACCAGTTTAAAAATCAAATAGATGCTATAAGGGGGTCTCTTTGACTTAGATGGTAGAAGAGAAAAGATTGCCACTTTAGAGAAAAAAACACTAGAGGATGGATTTTGGAATGATAAACTTACTAGTGGAAAAATAATAAAAGAGATGAATGAAGAAAAAGATATTGTAAAAGAGTTTGAATCTATAGAGAATATATTTTTTGATGAGGAAGTTTTAATAGACTTTGTTTCTATGGGAGAAGATGACTTCACTGATGAGTTAGAGGAAAAACATAATAAACTTATGCATATGATTGATAATTTTGATACTAAGATGCTTTTAGATGGAGAGTATGATAGCAATAACGCTATAGTTACAATTCACTCAGGAGCAGGAGGAACAGAGGCTTGTGATTGGGCTGATATGCTTTATAGAATGTATATGAGATGGTTTAATACTAGAGGATTTAAAGTTACAGAGATGGATTATATGGCAGGAGATTCTGTTGGAATAAAATCAATCACTCTTTTAGTTGAAGGAACAAGAGCATATGGGTATTTAAAAGGAGAAAAGGGAGTTCATAGACTTGTAAGAATATCACCTTTTGATGCTAATAAAAAAAGACATACATCATTTGCATCTGTTGATATAATGCCAGAAGTTGACGATACAGTAGAGATAACAATAGATTCAGGAGATTTAAGAATAGACACATATAGAGCTTCAGGAGCTGGAGGTCAGCACGTAAATATGACTGACTCAGCAGTTAGAATAACTCATATTCCAACTGGAGTAGTTGTAACTTGCCAAAGAGAAAGATCTCAGTTGAGTAATAGAGAGACAGCTATGAAACTTTTAAAATCAAAACTTTTAGAACTTGAGATGAAGAAAAAAGAGGAAGAATTGAAAAAAATTCAAGGAGAACAAAGTGATATAGGTTGGGGAAATCAAATTAGATCATATGTATTCCAACCTTATACAATGGTTAAGGATCATAGGACAGGAGTAGAGTCAGGAAACATAAGAGCTGTTATGGATGGAGACATTGACGACTTTATAAATGGATACCTGAGATGGTCAAAAAATAAAAACTAGTAAGTAATCTTGAAATTATTATCTATATGGATTATAATATAGGGTACAAATTACAAAAAAGGGAGAGATTATAATGGAAAGAAGAGTAAGAACAAGAATCGCGCCTTCTCCAACAGGAGATCCACACGTAGGAACAGCTTACATTGCGTTATTCAACTTAGCTTTTGCTTATAAAAATGGTGGAGACTTTATATTAAGAATAGAGGATACTGACCAAAATAGATACACAGAAGGATCAGAGCAAATGATATTCGATGCTTTAAAATGGCTAGGATTAGATTATGCAGAGGGTCCAGATGTAGGAGGACCAGTAGGACCTTATAGACAGTCAGAGAGATTCCACTTATATGGAGAGTACGCACATAAATTAGTTGAAAAAGGTGAAGCATATTACTGCTTCTGTACTCAGGATAGATTAGAAAAGTTAAGAGAAAGACAAAAAGCTATGGGAAAAGCTCCTGGATATGATGGTCATTGTAGATCTCTTTCTAAAGAGGAAATTGAGGCTAAGTTAGCAGCTGGTGAAGAGTATGTAATCAGACTTAAAATGCCTTATGAGGGAGAAACAATAATAAAAGATAGACTAAGAGGAGATATCGTTTTTGAAAATAATAAAATAGATGACCAAGTTTTATTAAAAGGCGATGGGTTCCCAACTTATCACTTAGCAAATGTTGTAGATGATTACTTAATGAATATTACTCACGTAATTAGAGCTGAAGAATGGATTGCATCTACACCAAAACATATTCAATTATATAAAGCATTTGGATGGCAGGAGCCAGAATTTATACACATGCCACTTCTTAGAAACTCTGATAGAACAAAGATATCTAAGAGAAAAAATCCGGTATCACTAAACTGGTATAGGGAAGAGGGATACTTAAAAGAGGGTATCGTAAACTTCTTAGGATTAATGGGATATTCATTTGGAGAAAATAAAGAAATATTTACACTTCAAGAGTTTAAAGATAACTTTGATATAGACAAAGTATCTTTAGGAGGACCTGTATTTGACTTAGTTAAATTAGGTTGGGTAAATAATCAACATATGAGAATGAAAGATTTAAAAGAGTTAACAGAATTAGCTGTTCCATTCTTTAGAAATGCAGAATTAATTGGTGAAGAGTTAACAGAGAAAGAGTTTGATACTTTATCTAGAGTAGTTGATATCTTAAGAGAGGGAGCTCAAACTATAAAGGAAATTGTAGATCAATCAGAAGTTTATTTTAAAGATGAGTATACTTTACCAGTTGTAACTGAGGAAACAGATAAAAAAGAAGTAAAAGGAATTGAAAGACTTTATACAGTTATTCAAGATGAAACTGGAAAGAAATCAATAAACCTATTCCAAGAGAAAATAGCGGCATGTGATGAGGCTATTTCTATTGATAGAGCTAAAGAGTTATTAAAAGAAACTTTAGACGAAGTTGGAGAGGGACCAGGAAAGGTATACATGCCTTTAAGAGCAGTACTAACAGGACTTCCAAAAGGTGCAGACCTTTACAACCTAGTTTCTATTATTGGTAGAGATAGAACTTTAGCAAGAATAGAGAGAATGAAAAAATTATATAACATTTAATGAATAGTGGAGTTTTTTAACTCCACTTTTTTTAGCAAAAAATAAAAGAAAAATACAAATAAAAAGTAATTAGTAATATAGTTATTTATAAATACTGAAAATATAGGAGGGCATTATGAAAAATCATATTTTACTTGGCAAATTATTAATGAATGCCTTTAAAATTCTAGGAAAAGCACAAAATGAGATTGAAAGTGATTTGAAAAATTTTAAATTTACAAAAGAGTTAGAAATAGATTTTAAAAATATAAATTTTAAAGAGTCATTTAAAAAGAATTTTTTTACACTATTAATAATATCAATTCTTTTAGAGAGTAAAGTTTCAAAAAAGCATATTGTTAGTTATGGTAAAATAATAACGTATTTAAGGCAAATAGTGACATCAACTGATAATATGATAGATAATGAAGATAAAGGGTTAATTTTTATAAAAAGTTTAAAAAATCAGATGGTATCAAATAGCTTAATAATGTTAATTTGTCAAAATTTTTTAACAAAAGAATGTTTAGAATTAAATGAAGGAAAAGATATCGCAGTAAAAAAAATTTTTGATAAAATATATCTTATTGCTATGAGTGAAAGTTTAAGAGATAAATCTCAGTATTTGGAATATCCAAATGAGAAATATATATTAGAAAAAATACATAGTGGAATAGGTGGAGAGTTATTAAAGATAAGTTTAGAAGCTCCATTAGTAATTGAAGAAAATTCAAAGCTAAGAGAGTATTCAAATGGAATATTTGAAATAGGTATGGCTTTACAAGCTTTAGATGATTTTTTTGATATAGAAGAAGATGAAGAGAGTGGGAAAATAAATCTTTTAAGATCAGCATTACTTTATAGTGAGAAGGATGAAGAAGTTGTAAGAGAAGAGTATTTAAAAAAAGTATCAGAAAATGCGTATAATGGGTTTAAAATTTTAGAAGATAATGAGTTTCCAATTAATAAGAAGGAAGCTAAAAAAGTCTTGAAGAAACTTTTCGAATTAAGAGGCTTAAAAGAATATGTCTCTATTTTAGATTAAGGAGGAAGGATGAAAAAATATTCTATAATATTATTTTTAGTCATAGTTAGTCAGCTTTTTTCTAAAGATCCGTATGTTGGGTATTGGGAGATGCCAGATGGAAAAGTAATAATTCAGATTGAAAAAGTAAATAAAGAGTATGTAGGATATGTAAGATGGTTAAAAGATTTAACCTATCCAGAAGGTGATCCTATGGAAGGGATTGAACAGATAGATAGAAAAAATCCTAACTCAAGTTTAAGAAAAAGAAAAGTTATGGATTTACAAGTTGTTGGAGGATTAAAATTAAATAAACAAGGAACTTCATTAGTAGATGGGTGGATATATGATTCTTGGAATGGAAAAAAGTATTATGGTTCAGCGAAAGTTATTGATGATAATACACTAAGTTTAAAAGGATCAATTGATCCTTGGGGAGTTTTAGGTTATTCTATGAAAGTTAAAAGAGTACAACTACCAAAATAAAAGTAGGTGAAAAAATGGAGATAAAAAGATTAAGCATAAAGAATTGGCAGAATATTACCTATTTGAATATTGAGTTTGAAAAATTATTAATATTAATTGGTGAATCTAATAAAGGTAAAACTAGTATTTTAAAAAGTCTTTCGGCTATTTTAGGGAAATATGAGATTCAAAATAGTGATTTTAAGAATGAGAATATGGATATAGAGATAAAAATAAAATATTTTGAAAAAACTTTAGGCTTTTGTACTTTTAAATTATTAAAAAAATTAGGAGAAGATAGTAGATATTTTATTTTGAATCATGGAAAAGAAAAAGAGTTGAGATTAGATGAAGTTAAAAATAAACTTTTGACAATAAATGGAATAATAATTACATCTAAAGACGTGGGAGTTTATGATGCACTATGCCAAATAAGAGATATTTTTATTTTAGAAAACAATGAAAGTAAAATAGTAAAAGAACTAGAAAGTAAAATTCAATATTTAAAAGATAATTTTTTATCTCAAAGCTTACAAAGAAAAGTTTTATTTAGTTTTTTAAAAAATATTTTAGATGACATTGAATACTATAAGAATAATTTAAATGGAAAATTGGATAATCTTTTTTTAATATTTGAAGAACCAGAATTACATTTAAGCCCTCAAAGAAGCAGAGAGATGTACTCTCTATTGATTAAATTATCAGAGATTGGGGTTCAAATAGTTATGGAAACTCACTCAAGCTATTTTGTGGGATTAAAGCAGTATAAGTCAATTTGTTTGATAAAAAAAATAAAAAACGACATAAAAGTTTATCAATATACTGGAAAACTTTTAAATGGTGATGAAATAAAAAATTTCAATATGAATTATTGGATAAACCCGGATAGAGGAGAGATGTTTTTTGCCAAAAAAGTAATATTAGTTGAAGGACAAACAGATAAAATAGCACTATCTTACTTAGCTAAAAAATTAGGGATTTATAATTATAATTATTCAATAGTAGAGTGTGGAAGTAAAAGTATTATTCCGCAATTTATAAAAATTTTAAATGCATATAAGATACCATATGTTGCAGTTTATGATAAGGATAATCATAAGTGGAGAAATGAGACTGAAATAGAAAATTCTAATATGAAAAATAAAAAAATAAAAGGACTTATAAATAAATATATAGGTGATTATATAGAGTTTGAAAATGATATTGAGGAAGAGGTTTATCAAGAAGAAAGAGAACGAAAAAATTATAAAAATAAACCATACTATACTCTCCAAAAAATAAGTGAAGATGAATACGAAATTCCTTTGAAATTGGAAGAAAAAATAAAAAGAATATATAAATAAAGATAGAGATTAAAAAACTCTATCTTTTTTATAAAATATCAATTAAAAGCTTTATAAACATTGAAAATATTTAATAAAATTATAAGAATAATAGAAATATTAAATATTTTTTCAATATATTCATTTGATAATCGATGATTAAGTTTTGCTCCAATAAGTCCTCCAAGAATACCACCTATAACCATTAAAGGTAACATCTCCAAATTATAAATAGAAAATCCCGTTCCAATAAAGATTAAAAATAATTTTGAAAACTGAGATAATAAAATTATAAATACAGAGCTAATAGCTGCATTTCTAGTAGGAAAAGCAAAAAGCATAACTAAAATAGCTACATTAATTGGTCCGCCTCCAATGCCAAGAAATGAAGCGATTCCACCGAGAAAAAGTCCAACTAAAAATATAATAAAAATATTTTTAATTTTATATTTTGGAAGATAGTCTTTAAGTAAAACTAAACTTAAAAGTGCTATTAAAATTAAAGCTTGAATTCCTTTTCCGAAACTTTCATTTTTAAAAAGACTTAAAAAAATATCAAAAGATTTTTTTCCAATACCTCCCCCCAGAATAGATCCAATAGCTAAAATAATTGTATTAAAGTCAGCTTTAAATCCAGATTTAAATTGTTTAATAGTAGCTACAAGTGCCATAGAAAAAACTGTAACAGAAGATAATACTCCTACTGTAGATAGATTGTAGTCTCCTAAAGCATCAAGAACAGGTTTGATAATTACTCCCCCACCAAGTCCAGCTAAAGATCCTAAAGTTGTAGCACAAATGGCAGTTATAAAATAAATAAAAAACATGAGACCTCCTAAGATGTTAAATTAGATAAGTTTAAAAAATAAAAATACCAAGTAAAGATGTCAGTAATAAAATAATTATAGGATTGATTTTAGAAATATATTTGGTTCCTAAAAAAACAATAAGAAAAATAAAAGTTGCTTTGATTCCTTGAGAGTAATCACTTACAAAAAAAGTTGGTTTAGCAATAATTATTCCAGCAAAAGATATAAGAGCTAGAGTAACTGGTTTTACTCCTCTAAAGAATAGGTCTTTTTTAGGATTATCTTTTATTTTATAAAAAATACTAGCTACAATTAGGATAACTATAAAAGAGGGTAAGGCAGAACTGAAGGTAGCTATGAAAGCTCCAGGAATTCCAGCAACCTGATGTCCAACAAAAGTTGCTGTATTAATAGCAATAGGACCAGGTGTAACTTGAGAGATTGCAATGATATCTAAAAATTGTTGTTCTGTTAACCAATTTTGTCTAAAAACTACATCTTGCATAAGAGGAAGCATTGCCAACCCACCACCAAAAGAGAAAAGTCCTATTTTAAAAAATTCATAAAAAAGCGTAAAGTATATCATCTGTCCCCCTTAATAGTGAAAAATATAATACAACCAATTCCAAAGAATAGAATTAAGAATATAGGTGATACATTAAACAGAACTAAACTTAATAGAGATATAAAAAATATAGAATAACTTAATTTATCAACTAAAGTATTTTTAGAAAGTTTAATAACAGAAGATAAAATAAGTGCAGCAATTCCTGCTCTTAGACCAATAAATAATTTTTGCATTACAGGATTTAGAAAACTTTTGGCAAAAAATGCAGAAATTATAATAATAACTAAAAGAGAAGGTCCAACAACTCCTAAAGTAGCAGCAATAGAACCTAAAACACCCATACGTTTTTTTCCAATAAAAGTAGCAGCATTAATAGCAATAGGACCAGGTGTCATTTGTGAAATAGAGATTATTTCAAGAAGCTCATCCTTATCAATCCATTTTTTTCCATAAATCATTTCTCTCTCTATAAGTGGAATCATGGCGTATCCACCTCCGAAGGTAAACATTCCAATCTTAAAAAAAGTAAGAAAAAGTTCTAACATAAAAACCCCCTTAATTGAAATAAAAGCAGAGGAAGACCTCTGCTTTTTATATTTATTTAATTATACATTGTACATATCTTTAATTTTAGCTTGTAACTCTTCGTCAGCAATATAATCGTCATATTCCATTAACTTATCAACAATTCCACTTGGAGTTATTTCAATTATTCTGTTAGCTACAGTTTGGATAAACTCATGGTCGTGAGCTCCAAATAATATAGTTCCTTTAAAATTAGTTAAAGCTTTGTTAAGAGATGTGATTGACTCAAGGTCTAAGTGGTCAGTAGGGTTATCAAAGATTAAAACATTTGCATTAGTAAGCATCATTCTTGATAACATACATCTAACTTTTTCTCCTCCAGAAAGAACTTTAGCCTTTTTAGTAGCTTCTTCTCCAGAGAATAACATTCTTCCTAGGAATCCTCTAACAAAAGCATCGTGCTGATCAGGAGAATATTGTCTTAACCAATCAATTAAATCTAAATCACAGTTCTCAAAGAATGCAGAGTTATCTTTAGGCATATATGCTTGAGTAGTTGTAACTCCCCATGTATAAGTTCCGCTATCTGCTTCCATTTCACCAGATAATATAGAGAATAAAGTCGTTTTAACAATATCATTTTGAGAAATAAATACAACTTTATCATTTGTATTTATTGTAAATGATACGTTATCTAAAATCTTAACTCCATCGATAACTTTTGTAAGGTTTTCAACTTTAAGAAGATTGTTTCCAGCGTCTCTTTCAGGTTTGAATTCAACAAATGGATATTTTCTATTAGAGATTTGCATATCCTCAAGTTGTAATTTCTCAAGTTGTTTCTTTCTAGAAGTTGCTTGTTTTGATTTAGATGCGTTAGCACTGAATCTAGCAATGAACTCTTGAAGTTCTTGTCTTTTTTGATCTAATTTTTTATTCTTGTTATTTATTAATGTTTGCATTAATTGGTTAGACTCGTACCAGAAGTCGTAGTTTCCAACATACATCTTAACTTTTCCATAGTCGATATCAGCTATGTGAGTACAAACTTTGTTTAAGAAGTGTCTATCGTGAGATACAACAATAACAGTAGTATCTTCTAAATTCATTAAGAACTCCTCAAGCCAAGCTATAGCTTGAATATCAAGTCCGTTTGTAGGCTCGTCAAGTAATAGAACATCAGGATTTCCAAATAAAGCTTGAGCTAGTAAAACTTTAACTTTATCAGGTTCGCTTAATTCTCTCATTAATTTATAATGTAGGTCAGCTGTTATTCCAAGACCTGTTAAAAGCATCTCAGCTTCCGTTTCAGCTTCCCATCCATTTAATTCAGCAAACTCTCCTTCAAGTTCAGCAGCTCTCATACCATCTTCATCAGAGAATTCACTTTTAGCATAAATTTCATTTCTCTCTTCGATTATTTTCCAAAGTTTTGTATGTCCCATTAAAACAACGTTTATAACTGACTCATCTTCGTGAGCAAAGTGATCCTGTTTAAGAACAGCCATTCTTTTATTTTTATCAAAGATTACTTCTCCCTCAGTAGGATCTAAATCCCCTGAAAGTATTTTTACAAATGTTGATTTTCCAGCACCGTTAGCTCCAATAAGTCCATAACAGTTTCCAGGAGTAAATTTAACGTTTACATCCTCGAAAAGCTTTCTACCAGAAAATCTCATACTTAGATTACTAGTTGCTATCATTTAAAAACTTCCTCCTAAATATTTATAATATAAATTTAAATTTTGAACACATATCTTAAATATTATATCATGAATTTTAAGAATAGGAAATATAATATATTTTCTTTTTTTTTAAATTATGTTAGAATATTCTATAAAATTTGTATAAGAAAGAGAGGAAAAAGAGTGAATTTATTTACTCCTTTGGATATAAAAAATAAGAGGTTAAAAAATAGAGTTGTTTTACCACCACTAGTTAGATTTTCAATGGTAGGAAAAGATGGATATGTAACTGAGGAGCTTTTAGAGTGGTATAAAGATGTAGCAGAAGGTGGAACAGGATTAATTATTGTTGAAGCTAGTTGTGTAGCAGAAGATGGAAAATTAAGGGATAATCAGATAGGAATATGGGATGATTCTTTTATTGAAGGATTGTCAAAAGTGGCAGATATTGGTAAAAAATATGATGTTCCAATGCTAATTCAAATTCATCACGCAGGATTTAAAGATGAAGTGGCAAGAGTTCCAGAAGAAGTTTTAGATAAAATTTTAGACCAATTCGTAGAAGCGTTTAAAAGAGCCAAAAAAGCTGGGTTCGATGGAGTTGAAATACACGGAGCTCATACATACTTGATATCTCAATTAAACTCTAGATTGTGGAATATTAGAGATGATAAATATGGAGGATCTTTTGAAAAAAGAATGTATTTTACAAAAACTTTAGTTGAAAGAACAAAGAATTTATTTGATGATAACTTTATATTGGGTTATAGAATGGGTGGAAATGAGCCTGAATTAGAAGATGGAATAGCAATAGCAAAATATTTAGAAGCTATAGGAATTGATCTAATACACGTATCCTCAGGTGTTCCAAATCCAGAAAAAAAACAAGAAGTAAAAATAGATATTCCTAAAAATTTTCCATTTGATTGGGTGGTTTATTTAGGAGTTGAAATAAAAAAGCATGTTAATATTCCTGTAATAGGTGTAAGAAATATTAAAAGTGAAGAACAGGCAAGTATGTTGATAGAAAGTGAAATGTTAGATCTTGTAGCAATAGGTAGAGGAATGATAGCAAGACCTAATTGGGTAGAGTTTGCTAAAAAAGAGTATTATAAAAGAACAGGAAAAATGGTGAAGTAATGATTATAAAAAGTTTAGATATATTTTGTGAAATTATCGATAATTTTGGAGACATTGGAGTAGTATATAGACTTGCAAAAGAGTTAAAAACTTTTTATAATGATAATGTTAAAATAAGAGTTATTTTAAATAGAGTAAATGAATTTGTAAATATGAATAAAAAAGCAAAAGATACAGACTATCAAGAGATAGATGGAATTATTTATATGACAAACGAATATTTAGCTAAAAATATATGTACATTTTCTCCTGCAAATGTTATAATAGAGGCCTTTGGATGTAACATTTTAGAGACGTATTTAGAAAAAGCTAAACTAGAATCATCACTATTAATAAATCTGGAGTATTTGTCTGGGGAAGATTGGATAGAAGGGATACACCTTATGGAGTCACCTCTTGGAGCTGAAAAATTAAAGAAATTTTTCTTTATGCCAGGGTTTACAGAAAAAAGTGGTGGAGTAATAGTAGATAAGTTATTTTTAAATAGAAAAAAAAGTGTTTTAGAAAATAAAAAGTTTTATTTAGAGAAATATATACCTGAAATAGATGAAAGTTACTTTTTAGGAACGATATTTAGTTATGAAAAAAACTTTTTACCATTAATAGATGTCTTATTAGAAAATGGTAAGGAAAATTGCTTGTTAATACTTGGTGAAAAATCTCAAATGAGTATAAATAAGATAATTGAAAATTTAAATTTCACTTATTCAAGTGAAGGAATTTATAAATATAAAAATATTCTAATTAAATTTATGCCATTTTTAGAACAAGAGGAATATGAAGAATTGATAAATTTAGCAGATTATAATTTTGTTAGAGGAGAGGATTCGTTTGTAAGAGCTTTACTAACGGGAAAACCCTTTGTATGGCATATATATTTACAAGAGGAAATGGCTCATATGGATAAGATTGATGGTTTTATAAAAAGATATGATGAAACCTTAAAAAGTTTAGGATTGAATAAAGAGTTAGGTATTCACACAAAGCTATTAAGAGATTATAATTTAAGAGATAGTAACTCATTGGAGTTGGGAAATGAAAAATTTGATGATTTTTTTAAAGAGTTTGAAAATATTTCAAAACTTTCTCAAAGCTATTCAGAGTACATTGAATTAAAATGTAATCTTATAGATAAATTAAATGAATTTATTTTAAAATATTAGGAGGTTCAATTATGAAAACTGCTCAAGAATTAAGAGCTGGAAGTACAGTAAAGATTGGAAACGATCCTTACGTAATTTTAAAAGCAGAGTATAACAAATCAGGAAGAAACGCTGCTGTAATGAAGTACAAAATGAAAAACTTATTAAACGGAAATATATCTGACGCTATATATAAAGCTGACGATAAAATGGACGATATCAGACTTGATAAAGTTAAAGCTGTTTACTCATATAATGATGGAGATTTCTATGTATTCTCAAATCCTGAGACTTGGGATCAAATCGAGTTAAAAGATGAGGATTTAGGAGATGCTTTAAACTATTTAGAAGAGGGAATGGAATTAGAGGTAGTTTACTACGAGTCAACTCCAGTTGCTGTTGAGTTACCAACTTTCGTTGAGAGACAAGTAACTTATACTGAGCCTGGATTAAGAGGAGATACTTCTGGAAAAGTAATGAAACCAGCTAAAATAAATACTGGATTCGAAATTCAAGTACCTTTATTCGTTGAGCAAGATGAGTGGATCAAGATTGATACAAGATCTAACGAATATGTAGAGAGAATTAAAAAGTAATAAAAATTAGGTTGAAGATTATATCTTCAACCTTTTTTGTTTAATTATAAAATATCCAAAAAATAAAAATGCCACAAGGGATAACAGGAGTAATCTTATACCCGTATTAAATACCTTAGTGCTGCTTCCTTCCAGACCTGACACGGTTCGATAATAATACGCCATAAGGCTCCTGCCACCACACTTGTGACATATGTAATTATATCATTAAATAAATAAAAATACAAGTAAAAAAATTAGAAAATATTTTTAAAGAAATTTTTGATTCTATTCTTTTTTTCTTTAAGATTATTTTCATATTTATTTTTTAATTGATTTTCTAAAAAAACACTAAAAAGTTCTCGGTTATTTATTAAAGTTCTCTTAACTTCATTTGGAATTGAAGTTTTGATTGTAACAATATCTGTATTATTAGAAAAATGATTAGTAATAGATAGAGTATGATAGTTATTTTCAGTTAATTTTATAAGCTCTTCAAGAATATTTTTTTTAATATCGTCTAATTTAGGAGAGTTTAAAATAAAGTCTTTATTTAATTTAATATTATCAATAATAGTTGTTCCGTCAATTTTAAGAGTTTCTCCAGAAATAGATATTAATTGTTCACTAGATAAAGTGCCATTTGAAATATAGTTATTTACTTTATAAAAAGAATGAACATTAAAATTAGAAAGACTAACGTAGATATTACCAACTAAAGTATTTGTATTAATATCTCCATAAACTTTACCGCTTCCATTTTCATGTGATAAGAATATATTCAAAGGTAAAGATATATTTTTAGATAAATTAGTATTAAAATCTTTAAAAGAACCATTAAAATCTATTTTTGATATTTTTCCAGAAAAAGATATATTTTCGATAAAAATATTTGTATTTTTTTCTAAATTATTGTGATTTTTTATTTTTAATAAAAGATCCTTTGTTTTTTTAGAAAAGTTATTAATTTGTTCTTTAAATTGTATAT
>NZ_KI518210.1 GCF_000479045.1 Cetobacterium somerae ATCC BAA-474 | reverse complement strand
TAAAAATTAATACGAACAAAGTTTTAATAAAAACCATATTATAGATGCTTAAAATATAAGTAATTTCATAATAAATACCGAACAAAAAAATTAAAATATTGTTATCTACAAAGGGTTTTATAATAATGATAAACTATATGAAATAAAGAAAAAAGTAACAAGGGAGAATTTTTTATGAATTTTATAACAAAATTAATTGATTTTATTAATGGGATAATCTGGAGCAACAACATACTGGTGGCTCTTTTAATCGGAACAGCTATTTACTTTACTCTAAAAACAAACTTTATGCAATTTAGACTTTTCAAGCATATGTTAAAATCTGTTTGGAATAAAGAGGATGAGGGAAAAGGAGTAAGCTCTTTTGAAAGTTTTTGCTTAGGAACTGCATGTAGAATTGGTGCAGGAAATATAGCTGGTGTTGTTGCTGCTATTTCTGTTGGTGGACCTGGTTCTATATTCTGGATGTGGCTTGTTGCACTTTTAGGATGCTCAACATCGTTTATCGAATCTACACTTTCTGTAATCTATAGAAAAAAAGATCCAAATGGAGAGTTTGAAGGTGGAACTCCTTGGATATTAGAGAAAAAACTTAACAAAAGATGGATTGGTGTATTTTACGCAATAGCTTCAATAATTTGCTACATCGGAGCAATACAAGTTATGTCTAATTCAGTGACAGAATCTTTTGAAAGTGCTTTTCATATCAACAAATTTGCTCTTGCAGGATTCCTTGCTGTAGCAGTTGCTTTAACTATATTTGGAAAACGTAATAAAATAATAAATGTTTTAAATAAGATAGTTCCTTTTATGGCTTTACTGTATATAGGAGTTGTACTTATAGTTATATTAAAAAATGCAACTTTAGTACCTCTTGTAATAAAAAATATTTTCTATCAAGCTTTTGGTGGAGAGCAAATTATAGGTGGAGCTCTTGGTGGAATAATTATGCAGGGAGTTAAAAGAGGTTTATTCTCTAATGAGGCTGGAACTGGAAATTCAAACTATGCTGCTGCAATAGCTGATGTTAAACATCCTGCAAAGCAAGGTTTAGTTCAAGCATTTGGAGTTTTCGTAGATACAATTGTAATTTGTACTGCAACAGCATTAGTTGTACTTTTAGCTGGAGACCAAGGAGATTTAACTGGTATGGTATTATTCCAAGAATCACTAAAAAGTCACATAGGTTGGATTGGAATTCCATTTACATCGATAACAATATTCCTTTTCTCTTTTAGTACAATACTTGGAGTGACATTTTTCGGAAGAAACGCTTTAAGTTTTATCAGCAAAAACTCTATTTTAAATATCGGTTATAAAATCCTTATAATTGTTATGGTATTCCAAGGAGGAATTCAGGAAAATCAAACAGTTTGGACACTAGCAGATTTAGGATTAGGACTAATGGCAATCATTAACATTGGATGTATTCTTCCAATTTCAAAAGATGCTATTGACTCTTTAAAAGATTACGAAAAGAATTTTTTAAATCAAGGGAAGCACAAAAATGTTTTAGAAAATTTAGCTGAGGAAAAATAAAACTTAAATAGTTAGAGCATTTAAAGGAAAGTACAAAACCATTTTGAAAAATTCGTTAAATATTTATATAAAGGAGGTTTTTATGAAATTGTTAAATCGTTTTTTAATTTTAGGTTCTTTAATTTTAACTTTAGCCTCTTGTTCTAATAGTAATTTAGAAAGCACTTCAAAAGCTGTTGAGATAAATAAAAATCAAAACTACAGTCCATCTATGGCTATTAAAAATTCTGAAACTATAAGAAATGTTGGTGTTGAAAATGCAATTTTAAAAGCTTATAACTTGCAAAGAGGAATTGATCCTGTTTACTACTCTTATGTAAAAATAGATTTAAATAGTGATTCTATTCCTGAATATTTTGTCTACGCCTATGGTCCAATGCTAAGTGGATCTGGGGGTGGATCAGCCCTAATCCTAAATAGTGATTATAAAGAAATCTCTAGATTTACGCTAGTTCAGACTCCAATTATAATAAATAATCACAGAACAAAAAATTGGAAAGATATTATTATGACTGTATCTGGTGGTGGAGCGACACCAGCTACTGCTATTATGAAATTTGATGGAAAAACTTATCCTTTGAATCCTTCGCTACAACCTACTTTAGGGACTCATGACTATATAGATGGAGTAAAAATATTTACTGAAAATATATCTAAAAACCAAGGATTTAAAATTGAGTAAAAAAATAAAACTTTTTTTCTACAAAAAACGTCAAAAATATATAATAATAGTTAGAGATGTAGAAAAGGATTTAGTAGTTTTTTCAAATCGTTAAAGTAGTAAAAAATAGCCATCACACAGTTTCAAAAATGTTTTAATATTAAGGTTTTAACAAATTGTGAAGTTGTTTTTTCTAACTATTATATTGAGGTAATAGATTTAAAGTCAGTAAAGTATTTTATTTTTAAGATGTTTTTAAAAGAAAAAGGTTTTACAAGTTTTAAAGTTATTCAAACGTGAAAAAGATTTAAATATTTAAAGAGCGGAAGTAGAGGGATTTGTGATGGTTGCCCTCTACTTTTTAATTGCTTTTATTTACTTTCCCATGTCATATAGAACTCTTTTTCATCTGTATTTTCATCGAGATTTTCAGATATTACTTTAAAGTTTTCCCTCTTATAAAAATTTATTGTACGTGAGTTTTTTATATATACACTTAGAGAAAGATTTTCTTTCTTTTCTTTTGCATAACATAATAACTCCTTTCCTATTCCTTTAGACTGACACTCACTTGCTATAAAAATACCCGCAATATAGTTATCCATAAGACCTATAAATCCTTTAATTTTATTATCAATCTCATAAACATATACCTCTGCTTGAGGTAAAATATCTTTCACTTCATCAAACTTTCCTAACCAATAACTCTCAGGAATAAAATCATGAGCTCTTTTGTTCTCCTCAAACCAAATTTGAATAACTACATCTATATCTTTTTTCTCTAATCTTCTGATCATTTTCATTCTCCTATGAATTTTTCTTTAATTTTATTATAGGTTATTATAATTTTTTATTCAATTAAATTATAATAACTTGAAAACATTGATATAATCTGTTATTATGACAAATCAAATCTTTTACCAGGAGGAAAACATGTCACTTAAAACAGAGTATGAAAATCAACAACAATATAGAAAATGGAGTTTAATTGTTAATAAACTACCAATTAAAAGTGATTATGTCGTCGCAGAACTTGGTTGCGGAACTGGAGCTTTTGCAGAAATTCTTTCTAAAAAGGTAAAAGAAGTTATTGCTATAGATTTAAATCAAAATCTACTTGAAATTTTAGAAAATAAAAAAATTGATAATATCACAATTTTACAAAAGGATATATCCGATTTAAGCTATATTCCCAAAGAAATTGATGGAATATTTTCTAGCTTTGCTATTGCTTATTTTCCAAACAAAATGGAACAAATATTAAAAAACTGGTTTGATAAATTAAAAAATGATGGATGGATTGCAATTATTGAAATTGATGATCTTTTACGAGGCCACACTCCACTCTCTAAAGAAACTCTAAATAAATTAGCAGTGTTTGAAGATGAAGCTAAGAATGATGGAATTTATGACTTTAGAGCTGGTCGAAAAATTTCTCCAATTCTAAAAAATTTAGGAATGGAAATTTTACTTGATGAGGATTTAGAGGATTCTGAACTAACTAGTTCTGGTATAATCTCTGATGAAATCTGTATAATGTGGGAAAATCGTCTTAATCGATTATCATTTGATAAATTTTTTCAGAAGGACGAGATTGAGGCAATAAAATCAGATTTTTTATCTCTTCTTAAAAGTACTAAACACATTAACCAAACTAAAGTTAAGTTCATTATTGCTAAAAAATCTTAATTCTTACTTTATAATTAAATTTAGTAGTGAAGTATTGATATCTTCACTACTAAATAATTTTTATATAACAATTTTTATATTTTCTTTCTTTAAATATATTAAGGTAATAAAAGCCATTAATACCTCTGTTAAAGCTGTTGCCAGCCACAACCCTTTTATTCCAAATTTCCAAGATAAAATAAATATCAATGGAATCGTTAAAATAACTTGTTTTGAAATATTTAAAATTAAACTCGTCTTAAATTTACCAATAGCTTGAAAATATCCTGCACCTATAACATTTATTCCTAAAAAGAATATCATAGAAAAGTAAATTTTAGAGCTATCTATAGCTACAGCTTTTAACTGCTCATCCGCTTTAACAAAAATATTCATAATTGAATCGTTTGCTAAAGCTATCACTAAAAATCCAAGTGTTGCTATTACAGTGCTATAAATTAAGGATTTTCTACATATTTTTTCAACTCGAGATGTATTCTCACGTCCATAGTTATATCCTAAAATTGGTTGCGTTCCTTGATAAATAGCAACGATTGGTAAAAATACGATTAAATACAAGCTACTTAAAATTCCAAATGCTGCAATGTATAAATCACCACCTAATCTTTTTAAAATTATGTTTGTCAATACAACTACAATTGCTGTAAAAAATTGAACTAAAAAAGCTGGTGTTCCAATAGTACTAAGCTCTTTTACTCTATCCCATTTTAAATATAACTCTTTAAGTTTTAGTTTTAAATGTTCACTGTATCTACTTAAGTATATCAATTGAAATGTAACTGCCATAAAGTTTCCTATAACTGTTGCTAGTGCTGCACCTTTCATACCTAAATTAAAAACATTTATAAAAATTGGATCTAAAATAATATTTGTTAAACATCCTACAAGACCAATTAACATAGCTTTTTTAGGAGCTCCACTTCCTATTATCATTTCATTGGTTCCTATGTACATAACTTGTAAAAATACTCCTAAAGATAGCGGTTTTAAATAGTCCATAGTATAAGAGTAAAGATCTCCTGTTCCACCTAACGCCACTATCACTTTATCTGTAAATAAAAATAATCCTATACTTTGAAGTATTCCCACTAAAAATAATAAACATAACCCATTTCCTAAAATACTTTCTCCTCTTTTTAAATCTTTTTTCCCTAAGCTAATACTCATAAGAACTCCAGAACCAATTCCAAATAAAAGTCCTGTAGCTAAATTTAATGTTGATATAGGCATAGTCAAACTTACACCTGCAATCCCCAATCTTCCCACATAGTAACCTATAAAAAACCTATCTGCCAAATTATATAAAATATTTACTCCCATTGCCACTAAAGCTGGAAGAGAATATTGAATAATCAGTTTACTAATTTTCTCTTTTTCTAATACTTCTAACATTTTAATTTCTCCTTGTTTTCATTCTTTAAATAAGGTATCATAGTTTTATATAAAAAAACCGGATATATAGCCGGAAAATAAAAATATTACGGAGTTTAAATGAAAAATGAAATAACCTATTATTTAAAAAAATATGATTTAGAAAAATATATGAAACCCGAACTTTTAGATAAATTTTTTATTAAAAGATTTTTAAAAGGTGAGATGATCTTCTCTGTTAAAGAGGAAAGTCAGTCTTTATATTTTTTTGTAGAAGGAAAAATTAAAATCTATTCAGCCTTTTATGGAGATAAAGAGGTTATCATTGAGTTTTGCAAACCTCTACAAATTTTAGGTGAAGTAGAATATATTCAAAATAAAGATATAAATGTAAATGTTGAAGCTTTAACACCTTGTATAGTTATTGGTATTTTAAGAGAAGATTTCAAAAAAATGATTTCTGGAAATGATAGACTTTACGAACTACTTCTAAGAACTGTAACAAGTAAATTAACATCAACTATGACACATATTTTAAGCTATCACCAAAAACCTTTAGATGAACGAATTTTAAATTATTTAAAAGAGCTTTCACAAAATAATAAAGTTGAAAAAATTAAATATATAGAAATGGCTGGTTTTTTAAAAGTCTCTGATCGACACTTACGAAAAGTTTTAAAAGAACTTGATGACGCTAAAGTAATATCTAAAGTTGGAAAGACTATTCATATTTTAAAGTGGCCAGATAATATTTAAAAAAATTTAATCTAATAGTTTTAATTTCTTCGTATTATGCAGTCTCTTACCTTTTTTACTTGTAATAGATTTCAAATAGTTATTTTTTTTTATTTGTAATATAATTTATTTACAAAAGTTTTTAGGGAGGATTCAAAAATTATGAAAAAATTATTTTTATTATCACTTATCGCTTTAGGAACAACAGCTTATGCTAAAGAAGTTGCTCAACCAGTTGAAGTTGTAGAAGAAATCATTATTACAGAAGAGGTTATAATAGCTCCAGTTGAAGAGGTTGTTGTAGCAACTACTAAAAATAATTTATATATAAGAACAGGTTTAGATGTATGGTCACAATATGATTCACACTCAATCTATCATGAAAAAAATGGAATAAAAGTATCTAATGGAGATACTAAAAAAATGGGTTATGAATTTGCTATAGAAAATACAAGAAATATAACTGATAACTTTGAGTTAGGACTTGGGGTAGCTTACCAAAATCATGCTGGATTAAAATCAGAAAATAGAAATGGTGTAAACTATGAAATTGGAAAATATGATTCTGCACCTTTATATGTAGTTGGAAAGTATAATTTTACTACTTTTGAAAATGGAATTACTCCATACGTAAAAGCTAACGTAGGATACTCATTTAATTTTAATTCAAAAGATGGAGAGATTGCAGGTGTTAACTATTCAACTAAAATAGATGATGGTTTCTACTATGGTGTTGGAACAGGAATGGAATATAATAACTTTACTGTAGATATTATGTACCAAGCTAACCAAGCTAAAGTTAAAGGAACTGTAGATGGAGCAACTGACTCTCATAAAAAATCACTTGATTATTCAAGAGTTACTTTAGGATTTGGATATAAATTCTCATACTAGATTTAACTAATTAAAAAATTAATTTTTATTCATACACTTCCTTTATAATAGTAGATGCTTCTAGGGTAAAACTACTACTATAAAGGAAGTTTTTTATTATCTAATTTCACATTTTTTATATGTCCCATATATTTTTAACTTTTCAACTCCGAGCCTTATCTGACTAAGAGCCTCTTTTAAATTACTATCAGATAAATTTCCCTCTAAATCAATATAAAAGTTATAGGAAAATGTCCCATCTCCTACAGGCCTTGATTCAATTTTTGTTAAATTTATCCCTCGCTTATAGAATTCCCCTAATATTTTATACAAACTTCCAACTTCATGTTTTAATTTTACTCCAACTGTGATTTTATTATTTGCTAAACTATTTTTTATACAAGACTCCACAATAATAAATCTGGTTTTATTATCTAAGTTATCGTTGATATTCTCTTTTAGAATTTTTAAATCATTAATTTCACAGGCTCTTTTGCTCCCAATAGCTCCTTTTTCTAAAGAATTTGAATCTTTCACATATTTTACACTTAAAGCAGTATTATGATAATTTATATGCTTAATTTCTCCTAAAGAATCTATAAACTTTTTACTTTGTTCAAATCCTTGGGGATGTGAGTATATCTCTTTAATATCCTCTAACCGAGCATCTTTATTTCCTATCAGATTTTGAATTATCCTTATACAAACCTCTCCCACTATGAAAAGGTTATATTTTTCTAAAAGATCATAAACTAAATTTATTGATCCTGTTGTAGAGTTTTCAATTGGTAAAACTCCACATTCGACCTCTCCATTCTTCACAGCAATAAAAACATCTTCAAATGTTTTATAATTTTGTGCTCCAATCCCTTCCCCAAAATAGTGAATCATCGCCTCTTGACTAAATGCTCCTTCTACCCCTTGATAACCAACTTTAATCTTTTCTATCATTACTTTACCTCTTTATCCACTTTATAAAATCTATGCATTCCACTTGGATGTGGTTCAAAATTTGATATATTTTTATTAACTCCAGCAATAACTTTTCTTGTAAATGAGATTGCCATAACTCCATCCTCTTGAATTATTTGGCAAACCTCTTGATAATACGCTTCTCTTTTTTTATCATCAGTCTCCTCTTTAGCTAAAGTTAAAAGTTCATTAACTTTCGGATTTGAATAGAAAAATCTATTTCCAGCAGCTCCTATAAATTTTTCATTGAAAACAGTTAACGCTTCCTCCCCATCACCAGTTGGCGATGTTTTTCCCAAATGAAAAAGTTGATGCTTTCCATTAGATGTTTCACTTATAAAAGTTCCCCACTCTAAAGGATTTATAGTTAAATTTATTCCAATATCCTTTAATTGTGCTTGAATTATTTGAGAAATCTGCATGCTATCACTATTACTATGAATTGTTATAGATAGATTTAAATCCTCCTTATTTTCAACTTTATCCAAATACTCCTTAGCTTTATCTATATCTTGACTATACTTCACTCTATTCTCTGTATAGCCAAACATATTCTTAGCTAACGGTGAATTTATACTTTCAGCATATGTTCCTAAAACTGTTCCCAATATCTCATCTGAATTTAAAGCATAAATTATTGCTTTTCTTAAATTTTCATCTTTTAACTTTGAATCCTTTATATTAAATCCAATAAACTCTATTGCTAATGGATCTATTGTCATTAATTCTAATTTCGAATTTTTTAAAACTTGCTCTGCATCAATAGGGGAAACAGCGTAAGCTACATCAATCTCTCCTGTTTCTAATCCAATAACTCTATTTGTAGCCTCTGGGATACTCCTAAAAACTAACTTATCAATATTTGGCTTTTTAAAAGTATGTTCTTTATTACTTTTTAAAACAATCTTATCCCCTGTTACCCACTCTTCTAAGATAAAAGGTCCTGTTCCAACGGGGATTTGACCAAAACTATTACCATACTCATTAACAGCCTTTTCACTTACAATTGAAGCTCCAGGATCAGCTAAAAACTTTAAAAGTGTCTTCGTTGGATATTTTGTATTTATATCAAAAGTTTTATTATCTACCTTTTCAACACTTTCAATACTTTCACCAATTGCTCCAACTATTTTAGAATTCTTAACTCTATTTAAAGAGAATATTACATCTTCAACTTTTAAAGGTTCCTCATTATGAAATTTAATTCCATCTTTTAATTTAAATCTAATTTTTGTAGGAGTGATATACTCCCAACTTTCAGCTAAACCATCTTTTAACTCCATATTTTTATCAACTTCTACCAAAGTATCGTATACTTGAACCATAACTTCAAGTGATCGTTTATCATTAGTTCCTTGAGGATCCAAACTTTTAGCTGCACCTACTTGAGCTGCAATAACCTCTTTTTTAGATTCAACTTTTTCTTTTTTACTACAAGATGCGACTAAAATCATTACTATAACTAAATATAATAAACTCAATTTTCTTTTCATATTTTTTCTCTCCTTTTTAATGCCTAAAAAGACACTAACTCTTTATCTATTCCCAATATGGTATCATTTTTTCAAAAGTGTTTCTAGATAACTTTTTTTTTAAACTTTTGTTCGTAATACTATTTTTCTTCATATAGAAATTAAGAGTTCAGAAGATTTTTTAAAAAAAAATTGTTCGCTACTATTTTAAAATAACGATTTTTTTATTTTTTACTAACTATTTAAAGCCTTGTCATACTCCTCCTTTGAAACTTCTTTATAAATATACTCTCGTCCAAATTTATATTTTAAAATTAAATCCTCAAAATTCTCGCAATCTTTTAGTGTTTCAAAATCATGAGTGAAATAATTTCTGTTCCATAATAAACTTGTGGCTAACTCAAAAGTTCCTTCAAATACTTTTTCTTTTATACCATTTTTTAAAACTCTAATAACATAATATATTTTCACTCTATAATCACCTCTTTTTTCATTATAACATATTTTTTTTTAATATAACGATTTTTTTTATGTTGTATTTTTTTTTCTAAACTGTTATTCTTTAGAGTGAATAATAAATAAGGTGTGTGATTATATGGAAAATCTAAATATTTTAATTGGTCAACGTTTAAATAGATTAAGAAAAGATAAGAATTTAAGTTTAGAAGAACTCTCTTTACAAACAGGGGTTAGTAAAGCTATGCTTTCTCAAATTGAAAATGGAAAATCTAATCCAACAGTTTCTACTCTTTGGAAAATATCTACAGCTTTAAAAGTTTCTTTCTCTTTTTTTATTGAAGGGGAGGAAGAGGAGTTAACTATAGTTGATGAAAAGAATATATCTCCTATTCTAGAAAGCAACAATCTTATGAAACTATATCCTATATTTCCATTTGATAGTAATAAAAAATTTGAGATTTTAACAATTGAATTAAAAAAAGGGTGTAATCATGTATCTCAACCTCATAACTCTGGCGTAGAAGAGTATATAATTATGAGTGAAGGAACCTTAGAACTTCATGTTGAAAACCAAGTTTTTCTATTATCAAAAGGACAATCTATAAAATTTTTAGCTGATAGGGAACATATTTATAAAAATACTCAAGATGAGCTTGTTAGATTTTATAATTTAATTTTTTATTAAAAAAAGCAGATCACAAAAATGTGAGCTGCTTTTTTTCTTATAACTAACACTTCATAATTAACAATTAGAAAAGTTATATTGCTTTTATTTGCTTAAACTTTTAATAACTTTACAGGGATTTCCAAAAGCAAGAAAATTGGAAGGAATATCTTTTGTTACAACACTTCCAGCTCCTATAACAACATTATTTCCAATTGTGACTCCAGGTAGAATTATAACACCTCCACCTATCCAAACATTATCTCCTATTGTTACTGGTGCTGTTTGAGTTTTACAAAATTCAAATGTTCCATCTTCTTTTATTTCTCCAAACCTATCAATGGCATTTAAGGGATGGAATGCTGTATATATTTGAACATTGGGAGCAATTAAAATATTATCTCCAATTATAATTTTATTATCATCTAAAAAGGTGCAATTCATATTTACTTCACAATTATTTCCAAAATAAATATTATTTCCATAGTCTACAAAAAAAGGCGCTGTAATCCAAAGGTTTTTTCCCTTACCTCCTAATAATTCTGTCAATATTGCATTTTTTTCTTCTAAATTACTAGAGTCTATTTGATTGTAAGATCTTATTAAATCTTTAGCTTTATGCCATTGAGCTAATAGTTCACTATCTCCACAATCATATAACAAACCAGCTAACATTTTCTCTCTTTCCGTCATCATTATCTCCTCTTAAATATATTTTATTTAATCATCTTTTTTAATTTTATAGATGCCAAGCCTTTTTTCACTCCAAAATATATTAAAACAAGTCCAACACCTGAATTTAATAAACTCAGTATTCGTTGAGATAAAAAATTATTTGTTATAGATCCTAAAAAAACTATCAAAGTTAGAAAAAATAAAGTAGCCAAAAGAGCTCCAAAAGCAAAAAGAAGTGTAGATTTTTTAGTGAAATTTTCATCATTAGTTCTTGTAGTAAAGACTCCTATCCAAAATAGAATTGTCATAGGATTTGCTCCCGTTAAAAGAAATGCTTTAATAAAAGGAGAACTTGAACTAGAATCTCCAAATATATTCATTTTTGGAAGAATTGATATCCCAAAATACCCTAAGAAAAGTTCCATTCCAAAAAGAATAATAATTAAAGTTCCTAAAATATTAAATCCATATTGAATTTTTTCTTTTTTTACAAAAGACGAAATACCTAAAATTGCAAGTGCTATATAGAGAGCATCTGCTGAAACAACTCCTAAAACACCTGATTCTGCTCGCCAAAAGCTTTGACCAATTCCTAAAGAAAAAATGTACATACATACCGGTCCTATTGCAATTTGTAGCAACATTCCAAATTTAAACCCCTCAAGTATCAAAATTACCTCCCTGCTTAACTTATTCTGTATTTTTATAAATCTAATTTATCATTTATTCATAATATCACAAAATATTTTTATAAACTATTTTAATTTTTATAAAAATTTTAAAACTTTTTTGTAAAACCCGTTGTCTAAATATTATGAGAAGTGTTAAAAAGTAATAATATAATTTTAATCCCCCCAGAGAGCCTCTATCCCCCCAGAGGCTCTCCTCCTTTTTTGAAGAATTTCTAATTTTATATGATATAATACTTCTATAAAAAAGGAGGTTAGAAAATGAAAAAAATATGGTTAGGATTAGTTTTAACAATGTTCAGTTTATTAGGTTGTAACAGTCTTGAAGAGAAGAACGAAAACTCAATTAAAATAAATCTTATTGGAAATATTCTACCTAAAGATAATTTGACAGTTTTACTTTTTGCATATGATGATAGAATAGCTGATAAAAAGGCTGACTTAGTTGGAAAAGAAAATATTGTACTAAAGGAACATGAAAATATTATTGAGTTTACAACTCCAAAAGATAACAGAACTTACTATATCTCTTTAGAAAATAATGATGACTATTCTTTAGATTATAGCAGCGGTAGTATTCAAAAGCTTGAATTTATGAAAGAGAATAAAGTTAAAATAAATAAAAAATAACTCTATAAGGAACTTTTGAAAGTTCCTTTTTTATTTGCTATAGAATAAAATTAAATAAAAATTTCTAAAAAATATTTTTTATAGCTAATTGTTTAAAACTAATGTATAATATCACAAATTTATAACTATAATCTTTTAAACAGAGA
>NZ_KI518209.1 GCF_000479045.1 Cetobacterium somerae ATCC BAA-474 | reverse complement strand
ATAATTTATTAATGCTTCTCTTCCAATTAAATAATTTTTCTTAAAAGCTAAGATAAAATCTAAATTTAAAGGATTATATATAATTTCAGCAACTTCTCCTAAATATCTTTTTAAATAAATTATATCATTAAAAATAGTATTATGTATTTGAATACCATACGAATGTATTTTTCTTTTTATTCTTGGGAGAAAAATATTTAATTTGAAGAGAAGCATTAATAAATTATTATCTTCAGTTTCTATAAATGTAGGCAAATTTTTATTAACCTTTAAATAGTTACTCAAAAAATCATAGAGATTTTCATATGTAATATTATTCTTTAAATTTTTTTCAATGTCGCTATTCAAAAAATTTATAAATCTCTCAATTTCTTTATTTTCATGGGTAAAATCATGGATTTTTAAAGATAAAGAATCATTAATTTGTTTTTTTATATTATTAGATAGTTTAAAACTAGAGTCATTTAAAATTTCTTTTGGTAAATAAGTTACGTTGTATTTAAGAAGTCCTAGAATAATACTTTCTCTTAAAAAAGCTAATATATTTTGGGAATTAGTAAGTGAAAATTCAATATGAAAATCAATTATATCTAAATCAGAAGCATTGAAAATTAGAAAAATAATAGGTAATTTTTGTGTATTGTTAATTTCAATGAAATTATAAGATATAAAGGATTTTAAAATATACACATCTCCATTTTTTATATTTTTATTAATTTCAGTACTAGATTTGTTTTTTAAATATTCATCTAAATTACTAACAATTCTATAAAATGTATTAAAGCTTATATTAGAGTTAAAATTATTTTTTAGGTCATTATAAATTGTTTGTAAAGAATTATTTTTATTTTCTAAGTAAAAATTCCTAATAGTTACAAGTAAAGTATTATCGACTTTTCGGAAGGAATTTTTATCACTTCGTTCTTTTAAATTTAGCGCTTCTGTTCCATCATCTTTAAATTTTTTTATCCATCTTTTTAAAGTACTATATGGAATATTCTCTTCATATGATATTTCTTTTAAAGTTTTTTTATTTTCTAAAAACATTTTAATAATTTTAAGTTTATTGATGTTATTATTACTTTTCATAAACCTCCAAAGATTAATAAATATTGTATTATATAGTATTACAATACTATTATTTTAAAATATTGTCAATATATGGCTCATTTAATTTCGAAAAAACTTGACAAAAATATATAAATTATATACTATTGTGAATATAAAATGTATTTTAAAAAAACTTATTGTTTAATAAAAGGGAGGAAAATGAAATGAAAATATTTTCTAATTTACAAAAGATAGGAAAAGCATTGATGCTACCCATCTCTATTTTACCAGCTGCTGGAATACTACTGGCTTTTGGCGATCGATTAAATCTTCCGTTAATGACTAATGCCGGTGGAATATTATTTGATAATCTACCATTATTATTTGCTGTTGGAGCAGCTGTAGGATTAGCCGGAGAGTCTGGAATAGCGGCACTAGCTTCAATTGTAGCTATATTAATAATAAATTCAACTGCTGGAATTGTTGCAGGTGTAACTCCAGAAATGGCTTCTCAAGGTGGAGCTTATGCTAGTGTTATGGGTATCCCAACTTTACAAAGTGGTATATTTAGTGGACTTATATCTGGAGTATTGGCTGCAACAATGTATAATAAATTTTTCAATATAAAACTACCTGATTTTTTAGGATTTTTTTCAGGGAAAAGATTTGTTCCAATTATTACAGCACTTTTTGCTTTTTTAATAGGTTTAGGGTTTCCGTTTGTTTGGGAACCAATTCAAAATACGATTGGCTTATTATCTAAATTAGCAAATGGAGAAAATCAAGCATTATCAACTTTTATCTTTGGATTTACTGAAAGAGCGTTAATTCCTACTGGGCTACATCATATTTTTTATTCTCCTTATTGGTTTAACTTTGGAGAATATACTACACAATCTGGAAATATTATTAATGGAGATCAAGCTATTTGGTTTAAAATGTTTGAGGAAGGAATAAAAAGTTTTTCATCAGAAAGTTATAAAAATGCAGGAAAATTTTTACAAGGAGAGTATCCATTAATGTTAATGGCTTTACCAGCTGCAGGCTTAGCGATGTATCATGAAGCTCTTCCTAAGAATAAAAAATTAGTTGCAGGAATATTATTATCAGCAGCATTTACTTGTTTTTTAACTGGAATAACAGAGCCAATTGAATTTACATTTATATTTGTAGCACCAGTACTTTATCTTTTCAATGCTATTTTTGCAGGAATATCTTATATGATGATGTATTTACTGAATGTGCATATAGCAAAGTCATTTTCTGCAGGATTTATTGATTTCTTATCATTTGGAATATTACCATCATTTTCTGGGTATGAAACAAATTATATAATGGTTCTTGTTTTTGGAACTGTTATGGCTATGTGTTACTATTTTGGTTTTAGATTTTTAATAAGAAAGTTTGACTTAAAAACACCAGGTAGAGAAGTTATAAACGACTCAGAAAACCAAAATGATAATTTTACAGATAAAGAGATTGCTGCAATGGCCATAAATTATTTAGGTGGAAATGAAAATATTACTTCTATTGATTATTGTATAACAAGATTAAGAGTAGAGGTAAAAGATACCTCATTAGTAGATGAAGCAGGTTTTAAAAAGTTAGGTTCAAGTGGGACTATAAAAGTAGGAAAATATGGAGTTCAAGTTATATTTGGAGCAAAAGCTCAATTTATTGCTGGAGATATAAAAAATCTTTTAAAAAATTAAAGATAAAAATACAAAAAACACGATTAGTTAAAAATCGTGTTTTTTATTTATATAAAATCTTAAAAGCTTTTATTATTCTATTTCGTTAATTAATTCTTGAGAACTTGAACTATCATCAATTTCTTCAGTTGGAGATAAAATCTCATCTTTCTCCATAGTAAATCCAGTGTATCCATAAATTATAGAAACAATTGGATTGATTAAATTTAAAAAAGCAAAAGGAAGGTAAGCAAAGGGGTGAACTCCTAAAGTTGTTAACATAAATGCTCCACATGTACTCCAAGGAACTAAAGACGATGTTAAAGTTCCAGAATCTTCTAAAACTCTAGATAAATTTTTTAATTTCAAAATAAAATTTTCTATTTAATAAAGCCTAGTTTATAATGTTAATCATAATCAATTACTAAATATTAGAATTTAAAAAGCGACTAAGTTTAATTATCAAAATTATAAATACTTGAAAAATTGGGCACAATTTGGTACAATCCCTAGATATATTGAATATTAAAGGAGAAAAATGAAAGATAAAAATTATAATATAATTTTGGAATATATAAAAGAAAAAATTGAAAATAATACTTTAAAACCAGGAGAGAAAATAGAAACAGAAAGAGATTTAGCAGAAAAACTAAATCTTAGCAGAACTACAGTTAGAGAAGCTTTAAAAGTTTTAACTGCAATGGGAATAACAAATTGTATTCAAGGAAGTGGATATTACTTGAAAGATGATTTTAAAGATTCTCTTTTTGAAAATTTTAATCTTTTTTTTCTTTTAACAGGGCAAAATGTTTCTGACTTAATAGACTTTAGAGAAGGAATAGAAATTAAAGCTTTTGAATTAGCCTTAATGAACATAAAAGATGAAGATTTAATAAAAATAGATACAATATTTAAAGATTTAAAAAATGCAGCTTCAGAGGATGAAAGCTCTCTTTTAGATGCAGAATTCCATAGAGCTATTGTAGAAGCCAGTCATAATATTTTTTTTATAAGCTTATATAACTCTTCTAGATTAACTTTAGAAAAATTTATTAAGAATATAAGAATAAGTATTTTAAAAAATTCAAAAAATAAAGATATACTTTTAAAGCATCACAAAATAATTTATCAAGCTTTAATTGAAAAAAATCTTGATTTAGGAAGAGAAGTTATAAAAGAGCATTTTTTATTAATGAAAAAAAATATTTTTTAATATTTAAAATATCTCTTAAAAAGCACATATTGAAAAGATATGTGCTTTTTATTTTGAATTTATATTCAAAATAAATTTGACAATGGTTTTTCTATGAAGTATACTCCTATCACTAATAAATTGGTTAGACCAATATTAAAAAGGAGGCTGTATGAATATTATTGTTTGTATTAAACAAGTTCCAGGAAGTACCAATGTTAATGTTGACCCAATTACAGGAGTTTTGATTAGAGACGGGGTGGATTCAAAGATAAATCCTTATGATCTTTATGCTTTAGAAACAGCTTTAAAGTTAAAAGAGGACACACAAGGAAAAATAACAGCTTTAACTATGGGACCACCTATGGCAAGAGATATTATAAAAGAAGCCTATATGATGGGAATTGATGAGGGATTTATTTTATCAGATAGAAAATTTGCAGGAGCAGATGTATTAGCTACCTCTTATGCTATTTCTCAAGGTGTTAGAACTGTAAAAGATTATGATTTAATCATTTGTGGAAAGCAAACAACAGATGGAGATACAGCTCAAGTAGGACCAGAATTAGCTGAATTTTTAAATATACCCCATGTTGCAAATGTTAGAAAAATTATAGAGATTAAAGATGACTCAATATTAGTTGAAATGGATATGGATCATACTATCGAGATTCAAGAAGTTAAATTTCCATGTTTAATTACAGTTGAAAAAGGAATTTATACTCCAAGACTACCTTCTTATAAGAAAAAACTAGAAACTTTAAATAAGGATATTCCTATTTTTAATTTAAGTCATATGGAAGATAAAAGAGAGGAATATTATGGGTTAAAAGGATCTCCAACTCAAGTTGAAAGAATATTTCCACCTGAAAAAAATAGTTCTAAAGTTATTTGGAACGGTAGTAGTGAAGAGTTAGTTGAAAAGCTTTCAGATAAATTAAGAGAACTAAAATTTGTTTAGGAGGGAATTAAATGGGAAGACTAATAGTTAATCAATCTATGCTTCAAGAGAATATTATTGAAAGTTTAATAAATATATGTCCATTTAAAGCTATTGAAAAATTAGGAGATAGTATCGACATTACATCAGCGTGTAAAATGTGTAAAATATGTGTTAAAAACTCTGCAGGAGCAATAAGTTATGAAGAGGATGAAATTATTGAGATAGATAAATCAAAATGGAGAGGAATTCTGGTTTATATTGATCATTTAGATGGAAAGATACACCCAGTAAGTTTAGAACTTATTGGAAAAGCTAAAGAGTTAGCATCTAAGATTAATCATCCAGTTTATGCTCTTATGATTGGAGACAATATTGAAACGAGTGCTCAAGAGTTGAGATATTATGGAGTTGATGATATTTTTATCTATGAATCAAAAGACTTAAAACATTTTATTATAGAACCTTATGCAGCTGTTTTTGAAGATTTAATTGAAAGAGTAAAGCCATCTTCTATATTAGTAGGAGCTACTAATATTGGAAGATCTTTGGCTCCAAGAATTGCAGCAAGATTTAGAACAGGGTTAACTGCAGACTGTACAATATTAGATATGAAAGAAAACACAGATTTAATTCAAATAAGACCAGCTTTTGGTGGAAATATTATGGCTCAAATTATAACTCAAAATCATAGACCACAACTATGTACAGTTAGATATAAAATATTTTCAGCTCCCGAAAGACAAGAGATTCCCTCTGGAGAAATACACAAATTCTTAGTAAAAGAGGAACATTTAGATACAAAGATAAAAATTGTAGAGGTTACAAAAAAAGAGGTTGAAGAGGACATTTCAGAAGCAGAAGTTATTGTTGCTGTAGGTAGAGCTCTAAAAAATGCCAAGGATATTGAAATTTTCCAAGAGTTAGCTGATTTATTAAATGGGAAACTAGCGTGTACTAGACCTATTATTGAAAATGGAACTTTAGGAGCTAAAAAACAGATTGGATTGAGTGGTAGAACGGTAAAACCAAAGCTTATAATAGCTTGTGGAATTCAAGGTGCAGTACAATTTACAGCAGGTATGAATAGTTCAGATACAATAATTGCTATAAATAGTGATGAGAGTGCAGCTATTTTTAATATAGCTCATTATGGAATTGTTGGAGATATGTATGAGATTGTTCCTAAATTAATAGAAAATATAAAAAGTGGAAAATCAATTTACTAGGGGAGGAGCTATGTATAAAAAGGTAGATATTAAAGATTATGAGTATTTAAAAAATATAGTTGGAATTGAAAATACATTGTTTGAAAATGAAGTAGGGCATGATTATCATAAAGATGAACTAGGAGGGATATCAAATCCACCTGATCTTGTCTTAAAAGTTGATAATGCTTTTCAAATATCTCAAATTATGAAATATGCCTATGAAAATACTATTCCCGTTGTTGTAAGAGGTTCTGGAACTGGATTAGTTGGAGCATCTGTTGCTATGCATGGTGGAATAATGATAGATATGACAAAAATGAATAGATTCTTAGATTTAGATTTAAATAATCTAACTTTAACTTTAGAACCTGGAGTTCTTTTAATGGATATATATAAACATGTAGAGGAACAAGATCTATTTTATCCTCCAGATCCAGGAGAAAAATCTGCAACAATAGGGGGAAATATCTCAACTAATGCAGGTGGGATGAGAGCAGTTAAGTATGGAGTAACTAGAGATTATGTCAGAGAATTAGAAATAGTTCTACCAAATGGAGAACTTTTTACAACAGGTGGAAAAGTTGTAAAAAATTCCTCAGGTTATGCTTTAAAAGATCTTATGATTGGAGCAGAAGGAACCCTAGGGATAATAACTAAAGCAACTTTAAAACTTTTACCTCTACCAAAATATTCTATAAGTTTATTATTACCTTTTCCAAGTATAGAGTTAGCTATAGAGTGTGTTCCTAAAATCATAAAATCTAAAGCTATTCCAACAGCTATAGAATTTATTCAAAAAGAAGTTTTACTTTATGCTGAGGACTTTCTAGGGAAAAAATTTCCAGATAAATCAGCAGAAGCCTATATTTTACTATCATTTGATGGAAATACTTTGGAATCAGTGGAAGCTGATTATTCTAAAGTAGCTAATTTATGTATAAAAGAGGGAGCTTTAGATGCATATATTGTTGATACTGAAGAAAGAAAAAAAGATGTTTGGTCAGCTAGAGGAGCATTTTTAGAAGCGATAAAAGCGAGTACAGATTTAATGGATGAATGTGATGTTGTTGTTCCTAGAGATAAAGTAGCTGATTTTATAAAATTCACGAAAGAGCTAGAAGAAAAGTATAAGGTTAGAATTCCAAGTTTTGGTCATGCTGGAGATGGAAATTTACATATTTATGTGTGTAAAGATGGCATGGAAGAGAGTAAATGGGAAAAGGTTTTAGAAGATGTTTTTGAAGAGATGTACTCACGAGCAAGAGAGTACAAAGGCTTAGTTTCTGGAGAGCATGGAATAGGCTTTGCTAAGAAAAAATATCTATTTGAGCAAATAGGAGATGTGCAAATAGGTATCATGCAAGGAATAAAGAGTGTTTTTGATCCTAAGTTTATTTTAAATCCAGGAAAAGTTGTAAAATAATTTTTTAACAGGAGGATTTATGATAGGAGAGTTTGCTATTATTTTAGCGATAACGTATATAAGTTCTATAATAAGTAGGTATACACCTATTCCCATTCCAGGCCCTGTAATAGGAATACTTTTGCTATTTATTTTGCTTAACTTTAAAATTTTAAAAGTTGAAAATATAAAGAATGCAACGAATTTAATGCTAACAAATTTAGCTTTTTTATTTTTGCCACCAGGAGTAGGATTACTTAAATCAATTAATATTTTAGCAAATAATTGGCATAAACTATTCTTTGTAGTTGTCGTAACTACGATAATAACTTTAGTAGTTACTGGTTGGAGTGTCCAATTTATTATAAAAAGAAAAGAGGAGGCTAAAAAAGATGAGTCCACTTGTTAGTATCCTTATATCATTAGTTGCTTACCAAATAGGAGTTTTTATATATAGAAAAACTAAAATAACTCTTTTAAATCCTCTATTATTAGGCATTATTTTTGTTATATCTATATTAGTTACGTTTGATATTCCATTGAATGAATACAATAAAGGAACTGAGATTATTACATTTTTTCTAGCTCCAGCTACAGTAGTTTTAGCAGTTCCATTGTATAATCAAATTGAAACTTTGAAAAAAAATATTGTACCAATTCTCTTTGGAATAACAGTTGGATCAACTTCAGCAATATTATCAGTAATTTTCTTATCTAAGCTTGTAAATTTAGAAAAAGATGTATTAATATCAATACTTCCTAAATCTATAACAACAGCTATTGGGATAGAGATTACTAAAGCTTTAAATGCTGATACAGCTTTGACTATAGTTGCAATCGTTTCAACAGGAATAGTTGGAGCCGCTATAGGTCCAACTATATGTAAGTGGAGTAAAATTGACAATAGTATAGCGAAAGGAGTTGCAATAGGAACTGCAAGTCATGCTGTTGGAACATCAAAAGCTATTGAAATAGGAGAGGTAGAAGGGGCTATGTCAGGACTAGCTATTGGAATTGCAGGGATCATAACAGTGTTTCTAATACCTATTTTAATTAATTTTATTTAAAATTTAAAATAAAAAAAGAAGACTAATGTTTCCAGTTAGGAAGTTAGTCTTCTTTTAGTTTTTACTGATTATAAATAAGCGTTAAATATTAGAATTCAAAAAGTGGTTAATTTTATCATATACAAAATTACACTCTTCAGGGCAAAGATCTTCCATATTCATAAATGTATGAATCATATTATCCAGATTATAATGTAAAACATTAACTTTTGCATTTTTTAATTTATTTACATATTCAACTCCTTCATCTCTTAAAGGACAATATTCAGCCGTAAAAATAAGAGAGTTCGGGATATTTTCACTTACTTCATTAAAAATAGGTGAAGCTAATTTTCGATCTTCGTCACTTTTAAAATAGTTATTAAAATACCATTGTATTTTACCTGATTCTAAAAGATACCCTTTTCCATTTGAAGTAATAGATGGAAATGACATAGTATAATCAAGACTAGGATAAATCATAAACATTTTATCAATTGTAATATTGTTATCAAATTGAGCTTTCATAACAATAGATCCCACAATGGCTCCTCCGCCACTATCTCCACCAATTCTTAAACTTTTAATATAGTTTATATTTCTAGAATCCAATGTGTTCCAAATATATTTAAGTGAGTTATATGAATCTATTAAACCACATGGATATGGATTTTCCGGTGAAAGTCTATATTCAACAGCAACTATAATATGATTTGTTTTAAGAGCTAATTTTCTACAAATAGGATCATATACAGTAACACTACCAGCCATATGTCCGCCACCATGAAAATATATAAGAACAGGTAACTTTTCATTAGGGTTTGGATTGTATATTCTAACAGGAACATTATAGTCATCATTATAAATATAATCATCGAAAATAATAGAAACTTCTGGAATATTGCTAATAAATCCTTTAGTTAGATTAGCTAATCCCTCTCTAGCATTAATAGGAGTTGGTTTAAACCCTTTAGCTATAAGGTTTGGAACAGTAGTATTATTAAAAGTATCTAACCAATTTACTAACTCTTTTTTTAACATGTTTTAACCTCCGGTATTTTTTTAGGATTTTTCATAAAGAAAGTTGTACCTAAGAAGAAAGTTGCTTCTACTAAAACTATGAATATAAAAGCTGAACTATCACCAAGGTTATCTTTGAAAAATGCAAAAGCTTGAATTATTATTATCGACATAAAGTAGCTTAAAGCCCAGAAAATAGAAAATGTAACAGAAATCTCTCTTGGTGTTATATTTGGCCTATTAAAAGCTAAAGTAACAAATGCTGCCATAGGTAAAAATATAAAGAATCCTAAGCTCATACCTATAAACTTAACAACTGAAGAATTGTATAACACCATAAATCCTATAGCACTTAATAGTTGTAAAAAAGCTGAAACTCTTACAAAATTAAGTTTATTCTCAATTTTTTTGGCTTGAATAGTTCCAACTATAGCTCCAATAACCCCAAAATATATAACATATTTAACATTTTCAGGTTTCATAAAGGTAAATGAAACTAAATAAAATCCTAATAATCCACAATATGAAAGAGAAAAAATCCAGTTAAAGCTATCTTTTAAACCATCTACTAAAGTAAAACTATGTGTAGAACTATTTTGTGAAAAAGTTCCTTCATCAATAGAAGAGCTTATATAATTCCATAAAAAAGTTAAGATAAGTAAAGTAAATGAAATTACTTTTATCGAAAGAGATGGATTGCTAGAAATACTACTAGCTAAAGTAAGTGTAATAGCTAATCCAACATTGAAAGCAACAGCATTAAGTCCATTTACAATAGTTAACTCTTCCTTTGAAAATATTTTAGCAACTATTGGATTAATAGTAACTAAAACCAATGCTCCCCCCAGTCCTAAAGTAAATCTTACTAAAAAAATTAAAGGAAATCCATTTACAAAAGGTAATAAAATTCCTAAAAATATCAATAGAGTAGAATAAGAAAAAACTTTTCTATTTCCTAATCTTGCAATAATTCCAGCTGCAGAAAGACTTCCTATAATTTTAGCAACGTTAATGGCATTTGTCATAATAGCCATTTGTGAAGCTGTAAACCCCATTTTTGCAATAAGCATATCACCAGCTTTCCAACTCATTGCAAATAACGCATAGGTAAAAAATAAAACGAATTCAATTAAATATTTTTTTGATTTGTTCACTAAAAATCCCCCTTAATATATAAAAATTAATTAAACTACCCCAGTTATGTTGTGTAAAATAATAATAAATAAAAGTGAAACTATAGGAATAAGAACTGTCAATACTCCGATATCTTTATATCCTTCTTTGTGTGTTATTCCACATACTGCTAATAAAGTTATTACAGCACCGCAATGTGGAAGAGAATCTAATCCTCCAGCAGCAATTAACATAGCTCTATGAATAACTTCTGGATTTAAACCCATATCTAAAAATGGTTTAGCTAAAGCTTCTAATGCTATACCTGTTCCTCCAGATGATGAACCTGTAACTCCTGCCATTAAACTTGTTGATATTGCAACTTTATATAGCCCTGGAATATTAAGAGCTAGTACTCTTTCTTTTATAAGTTCAAAGGCTAAAGTTGCTTTAACAACTCCTCCAAATCCAACTATAACAGCAGTATTAAAAATTGGACTTAAAGAACTTTCAGCACCTTTTTCTAAAAGAGAAAGAGGTGATTTTATCTGTTTTTTAAATAGTACTAAAGATAGAACGATAGCAAACATTAATGCTATTGTAACAGGCCAGTTTCCATCAAGGCCACCGTATTGTTGGAATTTTGCTATAAAACTTTCGTTTTTAAAGAAAATATTTATGACAATCCAGTTAATTATAAAGATAACAACTATTGGTAAAATTGAAATAAAAGGATTAGGCATTAAATCATAATCGAAATTTTGAACAGCATCGTTATAATTTCCATATCCTTCACCCTTTGCTTTTGCTTTTTTAGAACCGATTTCTAACCAAAGAACTCCGCATACTAAAATTATAAGTCCTGAGATAGTTCCTAAAATAGGTGCTGCATAGATATTAGTATGTAAATAATTTGTTGGCATTGAATTTAAATATTGTGGTGATCCAGGTAAGGCAGTCATAGTAAAAGTAAAGGCTCCTAATGCGATTGCTGCCGGCATAAATCTTTTTGGTATGTCAGCTTCTTGGAATAAAGCTACTCCTAAAGGGTATACAGCAAAAACAACTACAAAAAGAGAAACGCCACCATAAGTAAGAAGAGAAGTTGCCAATACAACAGCCAAAATAGCTCTTTCTTTTCCTAACTTTTCAGAAATAAAGTGTGAAATAGATTTAGCTGCGCCACTATCCCCCATGATTTTACCAAAAATAGCTCCTCCTAAAAATATAGGAAAGTAGCTACCAATATATGATGAGGTTACTTTCATAAAAGGACCAGTTAAAGCATATAAAGCAGGCAAATCTCCAGTAACATAAGCTAATCCCATGGATAAAAGTGGAGCTAAAATTAAAATAGAGATACCTTTAAATGAGAAAAAAATTAAAATAATAATAGAAAAAATTAATGATAATACACCTAACAATTAAATCACCTCTTAAAATTATTATTATTGAGAAATGGTTCTATATAAATTTTTTTATATATTGATAACATATTTTATTGTTATAAAAGTCAACGTTTTTTTTGAAAAAAACACAAAACATAAAAAAATATTGACATTTTGATAATGATATGGTTTATATAAAAGTGAGAACCGATTCAAAAAAATGAAAAAAGGGGTGTTTTTATGAAGTTCATTAGTGCAAAAGAAGTTGCTAAAAAAATAGAGAATGAGTCAATTGTAGCTACAGGAGGATTTGTAGGAATAGGTGTTGCAGAAGAAGTTTTAACAGAAATGGAAAATCATTATTTAGAAAATAAAAAACCAACAAATTTAACGTTAATATACGCAGCAGGCCAAGGAGATGGAAAAGGAAAAGGTCTAAATCATTTAGCGCATGAAGGTATGGTAAATAAAGTAATTGGAGGTCACTGGGGGTTAGCACCTAAATTAGGCAATTTAGCTTTAGAAAATAAAATTCAAGGATACAACTTACCACAAGGAGTAATCTCGCATATGTTTAGAGATTTAGCTTCAGGTAAAAAAGGTACAATATCAAAAATAGGAATTGGAACATTTGTTGATCCACAGCTTCAAGGTGGAAAAGTTAATGAAATAACATCTGAAGATATTGTTAAAGAAATTTTTATAGAAAATGAAAGACACCTTTATTTTAAAGCTCCTTCAAAGATAGATTTTGCTATTTTAAGAGGAACTTTGGCTGATGAAGATGGGAATATTTCTTTGGAAAAAGAAGCCTTAACATTGGAAAGTTTAGCATTGGCTATGGCTACAAAAAATAGTGGTGGAAAAGTAGTTGTACAGGTTGAAAAGAAAGTGAAAAATGGTAGTATAAACCCTAAATTGGTTGGAATACCTAGTATATTTGTAGATTACGTAGTTTTATGTTCAGATGAAAAATACCATCATCAAACTTTTGGAACACAATATGATGAAACTTTTGTAAACAGTAGTATTCTGGTAAATGATGTAAAAGAAAAATCTTTACTAGATGAAAGAAAAATAATAGCTAGAAGATGTGCTATGTTTTTATCAAAAGAGGATAAAGTTTTAAATTATGGAATAGGAATGCCTGAAGGAATTGCAGAAGTTTTAAGAGATGGAAATCAAGAGCATTTATTTACTCCAACAGTTGAGCCAGGAGCTATAGGAGGAACTCCAGCTGGGGGATTAAGTTTTGGTGCTAGTGTTTCACCGCAAGCTATAATAGATCAACCATATCAATTTGATTTTTATGATGGTGGAGGATTAGATATAGCATTTTTAGGATTAGCTCAATGCGACTCTACAGGTGATATAAATGTGTCTAAGTTTGGACCAAAGATTGCTGGTTGTGGAGGATTTATAAATATATCTCAAAATGCAAAAAAAGTTATTTTCTGTGGAACATTTACTGCTGGAGGACTAAAAGTTCAAGTTACAGAAAATGGAATAAATATATTGAATGAAGGAAAAAGTAAAAAGTTTATAGAAGCTGTAGAACAAATAACTTTTAGTTCTAAAACAGCTAATTTAAATAATCAACCTGTATTTTATGTAACAGAAAGAGCAGTATTTAAATTGAGTAAGGATGGATTAGAATTAATTGAGATTGCTCCTGGAATTGATTTAGAAAAAGATATAATTAATAATATGGAATTTAGACCAATTATATCAGAAAATCTTAAAGTCATGGATAAAAAAATATTTCAAGATAATTTTAAATTAGATCTATAGAATTAGGGAAGAAATTCCCTTTTTTTATTTGAATTGTTTCTCTGAATGAAGTAGAATATAAAGATAAATTAAAGAGTATTTTGGAGGAAGATTATTGAGTACAAAAGAAAAAATTATTGAAGCAGCTATTGATTTATTTTATGAGATTCCTTATGGGGAAGTTTCTTTACTTCAAATAAGTAAAAATGCTAGTGTTTCAAATGGAATTATATACAAGTATTTTAAAAATAAAGAGGAATTATTTAAATATTTATTAGAGATGATATCTGAAAGAATTAAACAGAAATTAGAAAATATTTCAGGTGAAACTATTGAAGAAAAGTTAAAAAGTTATATTTATCTGAATATTGAAATAACCCAAGAAGAAAAAAAACTTATAAAAATTTTTAGAGAGGGACAATATAAATTTGTAGATTACGAAAAGCATATAAAAAAAGCATATTTAAAAAAATTAGAAGAAATATTCGAAAGAAGATTAAATGAGTTTGAAGTTATGTATATTTTAGGATCTATAAGATTTATAAATATAAGTTATCATTCTAGAGATATAAGATACGATGTAGATTTTTTAGTAAAAATTTTATTTAATGGTTTTACGAACTCTTTTGTTGAAAACTTAGATGAAATCTATAATAGAAATTTATACAAGAGAGTTATTTTAAATACCGAAAATTTAAAACATAAATTTTTAGAAAAAGGTGAAAAGCTCTTTGGATTAGAAGAGTATCATGATGTAAAAATAAAAGATATTACTAAGAAATTAGATTATTCTATTGGTACATTTTATAGTTTTTTTCAAAGTAAAGAGGATTTTTTAATTGAGATAGTGGAGAAATTGAAAAAAGAAATTCTATTTTTAATAAAAGACAATTATGATAACGAATTAGATATAAACAAATTACACACAATGTATTTATATATATTTTCCGAATATTATAAAAGTGAGAGTTATAAATATAAATTGCTAAGAGATGTTGAATTTATTAACTTTGATGTATATATAGATTATTTAAATAAAATTGAGAGGTTGTATATAGATACTTTAGAAAAAAATGGTTTATCAATAAGTGAGAATAGAATCATTTCTAATATTCTTTTAGGTGTTCAGCATTATATGGGAATCGAAATATTTTTTACAAAAGAAATTAATGATATAGATAAACTATTGAAAAATATGAGTTTATTGTTTAAAAACGGTATAAAAAAGCTTGATTAAATTCAAGCTTTTTTTATTTTTTTGTAAAATTATATTGACTTTAAAATTAAAAAGTAGTATTAATATATTGAGAATTGGTTCGAAATAAAAAGTTTTTTAAATTTTATTGGGAGGAAACATGAGTAAAATATATATTGTCGACGCAAAAAGAACAGCAATTGGTTCATTTTTAGGGAGTTTAAGAAAAGTATCTCCTAGTGATTTAGGTGCAACTGTAGTTAAAGATCTATTAAAAAATAATAATTTACAAGGTCATGAACTTGATGAAGTAATTATGGGAAATATATTATCAGCAGGGCAAGGACAAGGAGTTGGAAGACAAGTAGCTATAAAAGCTAATATTCCATTTGAAGTTCCAGCATACTCTTTGAATATTTTATGTGGAAGTGGAATGAAATCTGTTATGACAGGTTATTCAAACATAAAGAGCGGATTATCAAATTTAGTAATTTGTGGTGGAGTAGAAGTTATGTCTCAGGCTCCCTTTGTAAGTCCAAGAGATGTAAGAGAGGGATTTAGAATGGGAGAGCTTAAATTCCAAGATAGTATGTTAATTGATGCCTTAACTGATGCTTTTGATAAAATACATATGGGAGTAACTGCAGAGAATATAGCTGAGAAATATTCTATAACTAGAGAAGAACAGGATAGGTTTGCAATCAAATCACAAGAAAAAGCTATAAAGGCTATTGATGAAAAAAAGTTTGAAAAAGAAATTGTTCCAGTTGAAATTGTTGAAAAAAAGCAGACTATAATTTTTGATACTGATGAATATCCAAATAGAAAAACATCTTTGGAAAAGTTAGGAACATTAAAAACAGTATTTAAAAAAGATGGAACTGTTACAGCAGGAAATGCATCTGGAATAAACGATGGAGCAAGTGCTGTTCTTTTAGCAAGTGAGGAAGCTGTAAAGAAATATAATCTAAAACCATTAGCTGAAATAGTGGGAATAGGTCAGGGAGGAGTAGATCCTAAGATTATGGGAATGGGACCTGTACCTGCAATAAAAGAAGCTTTAAAAATGGCTAATTTAGATTTACAATCGATGGATTTAGTTGAATTAAATGAAGCTTTTGCGGCTCAAGCACTGGGAGTTATGTTTGAATTAAAAAATGAATATGGGGTTACGGATGAATTCTTTGATGAAAGATGTAATGTAAATGGTGGAGCAATTGCCTTAGGACACCCAGTTGGAGCTAGTGGAAATAGAATTATAACAACTTTGGTACATGAAATGTCAAAAAGAAAAAGTCAGTATGGTTTAGCAAGCCTTTGTATAGGTGGAGGAATGGGAACAGCTGTAGTTATTAAATCAATATAAAATATAATAAAAAGGAGAAAATATATATGAGATTAGATGGAAAAATAGCAGTAGTAACGGGTGGCGCAAGAGGAATAGGTGCTGTAATTTGTGAAAAATTAGCAGAAAAAGGAGCTATAGTTTATTCTTGTGATTTAGGAGCTGGTGAATTCACAAATCCAAATATCAAAATGGTAAATTTAAATGTAACAGATAGAGAAGGAATCACAAAATTTGTTGAAGATGTAAAAAATCAATATGGAAAAATAGATATTCTAGTTAATAATGCTGGAATAACAAAAGATTCTTTAATCCAAAAGATGACTGAAGAAGCATGGGATGCTGTAATTGATGTTAACTTAAAAGGTGTATTCAATATGACACAAGCTATTGTTCCATTAATGCTTGAAAATAAAAGTGGAAGTATAATAAATATGTCTTCTGTAGTGGGAGTATATGGAAATATTGGGCAAACAAACTATGTTGCTACAAAATCTGGAGTTATTGGATTAACTAAAGCTTGGGCAAAAGAGTTTGCTAGAAAAGGTGAACAAGTAAGAACAAATGCAATAGCTCCTGGGTTTATAAAAACTCCAATGACAAAGGATCTTCCAGAAAAAGTAATAAACACTATGGTAGAAAAAACACCATTAAGAAAAATGGGAGAACCTGATGATATAGCAAATGCGGTTTTATTCTTAGCAAGTGA
Source organism: Cetobacterium somerae ATCC BAA-474 (assembly GCF_000479045.1). Classification (NCBI taxonomy): domain Bacteria; kingdom Fusobacteriati; phylum Fusobacteriota; class Fusobacteriia; order Fusobacteriales; family Fusobacteriaceae; genus Cetobacterium; species Cetobacterium somerae. The sequence goes on along the minus strand of NZ_KI518209.1, from coordinate 533 downwards.
TTTATCTAAATTTATCACTGGTCAAACTATTGGTGTAGACGGTGGTCTTGTAATCTAATTTTTATAATTTTAAATTAAAGGGGGTTCAATTATGCAATTTTCAGAGTTAAAAATAGGTATGAAAGATAGTATTAGTAAAACAATAACAGAAACAGATATTATTTTATTTGCTGGAATAACAACTGATGTAAACCCTGCTCACATAAATGAAGAATATGCAAAGACAACAATGTTTAAACATCGTATAGCACATGGTATGTTAGGAGCTGGTTTAATATCAGCTGTTTTAGGAACAAGATTACCTGGTGAAGGAAGTATATACTTAGGTCAGGAGTTAAAATTTTTAGCTCCTGTATATGCTGAAGATACAATAACAGCTACTGTAGAAATAATAGAATTAATTCCAGAAAAAAATAGAGTTATTTTAAAAACTATATGTACTAACCAAAATGGTATAGAGGTAATAGCTGGAAAAGCTACACTAATGAAAAAATAAAAAATTTAGGAGGAAATAAATGGATTTTACATTAACT
>NZ_KI518208.1 GCF_000479045.1 Cetobacterium somerae ATCC BAA-474 | reverse complement strand
AAAAATTTAAACCTAAAATTAATTTCTTTATTCATATATTTTTATTATAGGTATTTATCCAATTTTTGTTGATTTTTATTCTATAGTATAGTATTATTATAAATAATATGAAATTAATAATACAAAAGGAGTTTTTTAGATGATAAAGTATTATGTTAGAGTTTCTACTGTAGAACAAAAATTAAATAGACAGCTTTTAGCTTATGATAAAGCTGATATTGTTTATAGCGATAAAGTATCTGGAAAAGATAAAGAAAGACCTCAGTTAAAAGTTATGTTAGAGGGATTACAAAATGGTGATGTAGTAGTTGTTAAATCTTTAGATAGATTAAGTCGTAGTACAATGGATCTATTAGAAATAACTAAAGAGATTGAAGATAAAAGAGCTACTTTAAAAGTTTTAGATAAAGATATTGATACTGGAACAGCTATTGGTAAATTCTTTTTAACTATAATTGGAGCTGTTGTAGAATTAGAAAGAGAAAATATCAACCAGAGAGTTAGAGAAGGGGTTGCTATAGCAAAAGCTGAAGGAAAATATAAAGGACGAAAAAAAGGCAGCATAGAATTAAAAGGTGATAGCTTAAATAGATTTAAGATGTTTTATAATAAGGGGTTCAATAAGACTGAGTTATCAAAAGAGTTTGGAGTTCCTAGAGCTACTATCTATAGATGGGAAAAAGTCCTTAAAGAAAGAGGAGATTTATAATAAAATAATAATGGAGATATATTATGGAAAATGACGAAATAAAGAATTTAGACATTCAAGGGAATTATAGTTATATTATAAGCTTAATAGAGACTTCAAAATCTAGTGCCTTAAAAGCCATAAACTCAGAGCTGATAATTCTATATTGGAAAATAGGAGAATATATTCAAAAAGATATTTTAGATAAAGCAGATAAAATATATGGTGAAAATATTGTTGTAGAATTATCTAAGCGTTTAACTTCTCATTATGGCAGAGGATTTAGTAAAAGTGGTCTTTCAAGAATGATTAATTTTTATAGAAAATTTAAAGATTTTGAGATTGTTGCGACACTGTCGCAACAATTATCTTGGTCACATTTTGTAGAATTAATTAAAATAGAAAATGAATTAAAAAGAGAGTTTTATGTAGCAATGACTATAAATGAAGGGTGGTCTGTTAGAGTTTTTAAAGAGAGAATTAATTCAATGTTATTTGAGAGAACTGCAATTTCTAAAAAGCCAGAAGAAACAATAAAAAAAGATTTAGAACTTTTATCTAATCAGAAAATAATGACCGAATCTCTTTTTATTAAAGATCCATATATTTTAGATTTTTTAGGGCTAGAAAATAGTTATTCTGAAAAAGATTTAGAAAATAGAATCTTACAAGAATTAGAGAAATTTCTTTTAGAATTTGGAAGTGATTTTGCCTTTATGGGAAGACAAAAAAGAATTCAAATAGGAAATAAAGATTATTATTTAGACCTTCTTTTTTATCATAGAAAAATGAGAAGATTAGTTTTAATAGAATTAAAGTTAGGAGAATTTGAACCTCAATATAAAGGACAAGTTGAACTTTATCTAAAGTGGCTAAGTAAATATGAAAAGCAAGAGTTTGAAGAGGAACCTATTGCTATAATACTTTGTGCAAGTAAGGATTCAGAAGAGATAGAGCTTTTAGGACTTACAGAAGGTAATATACGAGTTTCTGAATATTTAGCAAGTTTGCCACCTAAAAAATTATTAGAAGAAAAATTGCATAAAGCTATATTAGAAGCTAAGGAATTAGCTGTAAAAAAATAAAACTAGATGAGTTAAGACCACTATCCAAAGAAACAATTAAAAGTTTAAGAGAACATTTAGAATGTTGTAAACCATAGAGAAGCTATACTATACTTGGAAGATGTTATAAAAAATGAAGAGCCTTTTAGTGAATGGCAAATAAAAAATATAATTTTAAAAGGAATTAGTGAAAAATGGTTATCCTCCAATAGTTATAAAAAATTCAAATAAATTATAATATTATTCGGCTTTAGATAAATCTCATGCAATAGGAGGTAATTTTAGTTTTATTTTTTTAGTTATAAAAGAGTGTAATAATATGTTGGATTGTTATATTTCTCTTTGTAACAATAATACCTAATATTTTTTTAGTATTAAATATAGATTAAAGCTTTGAAAATAAAGGGTCCAGTTCAACTGGACCCTTTTGCATCTTATAACTCGTGTTGGTAAGCTCCAGCACCGTAGTGCAGCTCATATGAATGAGTGTAGATTTCAATAATATTTCCAAACGGATCTTCACAGTAAACCATTTTATATGGCTTTTCTCCTGGATAATATTCTCTGATTGGCATTCTTTGCTTTCCACCAGCAGCTACAATTTTAGCTGTTAATTCTTCAATGTTAGGGTCCTTTACTGAGAAGTGGAATACCCCTGTCGGGTATGGATTAAACTCATTTCTTGGTTTATCGTTTTGTGGGAACTCAAATAACTCAATTCCAATTCCATCTCCTGTTGAAAGGTGAGCGATTTTAAATTCTCCCCAATTCTCTCCGAAAACGTCAATACACATCATTCCGATTGCTGTTTCTTTTTCCTCTTTTACTAAAGTTGGTGCCATAATCACATACCAATTCATAACTTCCCTGTAAAATTTAACAGCCTCTTCTATATTTGGTACTGATATTCCTATGTGTGAAAAATTTCTTGGATACATATTTTTTCCTCCTGATTATTTAAAATTTTAACTTGCGTTATTTACTCATTTAGTATATATTGATATGATAAATATGTAAAGTATGCACTTTTTAGTAATATACTATCCAAAAAGTAAGTAAAGGAGAATAATGTGACAAGAAAAGAGAGAAAAGAGAAGTATAAGTGTTCCGTAGAATATACATTATCTTTTATTGGTGGGAAATGGAAGCCCATTATATTATGGCATTTAGGAATAGAAGGAACTCATCGATATGGAGAGTTAAAGAAAAAATTAAATGGAATAAATCATAAAATGTTAACTCAGCAATTGAAAGAACTTGTAGAAGATGGCCTGGTAAATAGAGTTGAGTATCCACAAATTCCACCTAAAGTTGAATATTCTATGACTGATAAAGGAATGCAATTTATTGATATTTTAAAACTTATGCACGAATGGGGAAATAATAACTAAAAAAGAGAGGGGAATTTGATATGTTCCCTTTATAGTAGACAGATAAAATAATATAAATCTGTTTATTATGAAGGGAGTTTTTTATATGGGTAAAAAAGCAAAATTTTCGATTCAAGAAAAAGAAAGAATTATATTAGGATTTTTAAATAATAAAATTTCAAGCAACATTTCCAAATGAAAAATGGGTAACAGATGTAACCGAATTTAAATATAGAGATGGTAAAAAAGCATATTTAAGTGTAATATTAGATTTATATGATAGAAGTATCGTTTCTTATGTATTGAGTCATCGAAATGATAATCCACTAGTTTTCTAAACGTTAGATTTAGCTATCGAGCATAATCCTATGGCTAAAGGATTGCTTCATAGTGACAGAGGTTATCAATATACATCGAAAGGTTTTAAGGTGAAATTAGATACTCAAGGTATTAAAACAAGTATGTCTAAAGTGGGAAGATGCATCGACAATGGACCTATGGAAGGCTTTTGGGGAAGTTTAAAAAGTGAAAGTTATTATTTAAAAAAATTTGAAACTTACGAAGAGTTAGATATTAAAGAATACATAAATTTCTACAACACAAAAAGATTACAAAAAAAATTAAACAGCTTAAGTCCTTTAGAATATAGGGCTCAAGCTGCTTAGATTTTATATTATTTAAATTGTCTACTTGACAGGGTGCAGTTCAACTTTCTAATACTTAGCGTTTTAAGAATTTATTTTTATAATATTTAAAAGAAAAATATTGCCGATATTTTAAAGCTACTTCTTTTCCTGCAACCCATACAAAAATCCAAAAGGCTATTTCACCAATTGTAGCACAAAGAACACCTACAATAATTTTTTCATGCATCTTCATTGGTAAAAAAGGAGAAAAAAATGCAATTCCCCATAAAACATTAGATAAAATAAATAAAATTAAAACTCTTAAGTTTTTTTCAGTCATAAATTAGATATCCTTATATGAAATTAAAGAAACATCCCAAGTTAAAGT
>NZ_KI518207.1 GCF_000479045.1 Cetobacterium somerae ATCC BAA-474 | reverse complement strand
TTGAATACTAATGGAAGTAAGGTAATAAAATTAGAAAAAGGTTTTATATTGAAAAAACAATATAAAAATATTTGGATAGAAAAGGAAAAAAAAGATAAATTAGAAAAAGTTAATAAACTAGTTACAGAAAAAATACCGTTTAAAATCATTTTTAATAGCTATGTTGTAGAAGCTATAGAGGATAATAAAAGTTTTGGTAAAAATGAATTTTTAACAAATTTAAAAATAGGTGACACTATAGAGATTAGAATGAGAAAGGATGGGGATAAGATAAGACCTTTAGGAATGGAATCATATAAAAAATTAAAAGATGTTTTTATAAATGAGAAAATTCCAAAAGATTTAAGGGGAGAAATACCATTAATATTAAAAGACGATGAAATCGTTTGGGCTTCAGGCGTAAAAAAGAGCGAGAGTTTTAAGGGTGAAGAAAATAAAAAGGGAATTAAGCTAATCATAAGGAGGCAAGATGAAGAATAGAGAAGATAATGAAAAAATGGCATTGTATAACTTCATTGAAGAGGAGCCAAAAAAAGATGAAAGCGACGATGATGAAGCTGAGAAAAACAATGACAAAAAATCAAATGAGGAAAAAGAAAAAGAAGAGTTAGAGGAAAGAAAAAGAAAAATTAAAGAAAAATTAAAAGAGGGTATAGATAAAGGAAAACAAGATAAAGATTCAAATGACTCAAGAGAGTTAGGAGGAAGATTTAACTTAAAAGGATTTGTGATGTTATTATTTATAGTAACAATAATTTTATCTCTTCCAACAATGTTTTCTAAGTCAGATTCAACAAATGTAAAAACAATAAGTTATACAGATTTTTTACAAGATGTAAAAGATAATAAGTTAGTTAGAGTAGATGAAAGAGAAGGGTATATATATGGATATACTGCTGAAAAAGATGCATCTGCAGTAAAAGCTAGAATGATAACAGATAGACTTGGAGGAGATTTACAACTAGTTGATTTAATAGAGAATAAAAATATCCAAATACAATCTTTACCACCACAAGAGTTACCATTTTTATTAAATATGCTAGCATCTTGGTTCCCGATGTTACTGTTAATTGGAATTTGGATTTTTATGCTTAATAAAATGAATAAAGGAAGCGGTGGAGGACCACAAGTTTTCAATATGGGTAAATCTAAAGCTAAAGAAAATGGTGAAAATGTATCTCAAGTTACTTTTGCTGATGTAGCTGGAATAGATGAAGCAAAAGTTGAATTAGAGGAAATTGTTCAATTTTTAAAAGAGCCTGATAAATTTAAAAATTTAGGTGCTAAAATTCCAAAAGGAGTTTTATTGCTAGGTGCTCCAGGAACAGGTAAAACACTTTTAGCTAAAGCTGTAGCTGGAGAAGCTGGGGTTCCATTCTTTAGTATGTCAGGATCAGAATTCGTAGAAATGTTTGTTGGAGTTGGAGCTTCAAGAGTTAGAGATTTATTTTCTAAAGCTAGAAAAAACTCTCCATGTATAATCTTTATAGATGAGATTGATGCAGTAGGTAGAAAAAGAGGAAGTGGTCAAGGTGGAGGAAACGACGAGAGAGAGCAAACACTTAACCAACTTCTAGTAGAAATGGATGGATTTGGAAGCGATGAAACAATAATAGTATTAGCTGCAACAAATAGACCTGAAATACTAGATAAAGCTTTAATGAGACCAGGAAGATTTGATAGACAAGTAGTAGTTGATAGACCTGATATAAAGGGTAGAGAGGCTATTTTAAAAGTTCATTCAAGAAATAAAAAGTTTGCATCAGATGTTGATTTTGATGTAATAGCAAGAAAAACGCCAGGATTTGTAGGAGCGGATATTGCAAATATGTTAAATGAAGCGGCTATATTGGCTGCAAGAGCTGGTAGAGATGAAATAAATATGTCTGATTTAGAAGAAGCTTCTGAAAAAGTTACAATAGGACCAGAGAGAAAATCAAGAATGGCAGTTCAAAAGGAAAGAATTATAGTTGCTTATCATGAAGTTGGTCATGCTATGACTCAAAGATTGTCACCACATACAGAACCAGTTCACAAGGTTACAATAATTCCTAGAGGAATGGCTGCTCTTGGGTATACAATGACTCTTCCAACAGAGGATAGATATTTAAAATCAAAAAATGAGTTTTTATCTGAGCTTGTAACACTTTTAGGAGGAAGAGCATCAGAAGAAGTTGTATTTGGAGACATAACTACAGGCGCTAGTAACGATATAGAAAGAGCTACAGCAATAGCTCATGCTATGGTAACTAAATATGGTATGAGTGATAAATTTGGACCAATAATGTTAGATGCTACTCGTGATGGAGATATGTTCCAACAAAAGCTTTATGGAGAAACAACTTCAAAAGAGATAGATGATGAAATAAGAAGATTAGTAACGACAGCTTATAATAAAGCAAAAGAGATTTTAACTGAAAATAGAGAAACATTAGAGAATATAACTCAGGCATTGTTAAGATTAGAGACTATAACAGGTGAAGAGTTAGATGAGATGTTAAAAGGAAAAACTGTTGAAAGATTAGAAGAAGAAAACAGAATAGAAGAAAAATTAGCAGACTTAAAAGAAGAAGAAAATAAATTAAGAGAAGAATTAAAACAGAAAGCCTCTCAGTCAGTTTTAGAAGATCAAAAAGAGGATAAGACAGAAAATTAGACTTTACTAAAATAAGATATTGTGTTATAATAATAACAATCTATGCTAGGATTTACGATTAAGCCCCGTAAACCTTGGCTTAGATATTAAATATTCAGGAGGAAATAAAATGGCTATAAACAAAGCAGAAATCATCAGCGCTTACGGAAAAGACGGGAAAGATACAGGATCTACAGAGGTTCAAATCGCTATCTTAACTGCACAAATTAACCACTTAACTAATCACTTAAGAACTCACAAGAAGGACTTCCACTCAAGATTAGGATTATTAAAAATGGTTGGAAAAAGAAAGAGACTTTTAAGCTACTTAATGAGCAAAGATATCGAAGGATACAGAGCTCTTATTGCTAAATTAGGAATCAGAAAGTAATATTAAAACGAGGAAGTCTTCCTCGTTTTTTTTTATAAAATAAAATGGGGAGAGTGTATGAAAAATTTATTATTATTATTTTTAATAATATTTTCCACTGGAATATTAGCTCAAGAGATAGAGAATAATGAGAAACAAACACAAGAAGAGTATATAAAAGGAAGAATTTTATATTTAGAGAGTACAAAAAAAAGTGGGTATAATGGACAGGATGGGATAAAAGAGATTGAAGAATATAGAGTAAGAATATTAGAAGGTGAAGATGAAAATAAAGAGATTTTAATTCAATCGCCAGTTTATTTAGAGAAAGCTTATAATATTTTTATAAGAGAGAATGAAAATGTAGTATTGTATAAAGAGCATGGAGAATTAGGTGATAATACATACTATATAGTAGATATTGATAAAAGAGACTCTATATTTTTAATAGTAGGTATATTTGTATTGTTAACAGTTATAATTGCCAGATATAAAGGAATAAAGGCGATTTTATCCTTAGTAATAGTAGTAGGGATAATATATAATATTTTTCTACCAATGATATCAAATGGCTATTCACCAATTTTGATTTCAACCTTATGTGCTTTATTATGTTCAACAATTACAATATTTTTGACAACAGGCTTCTCTCAAAAAGGATTAGTAGCAATACTAGGAGCAGTTTCAGGAGTAGTAATAGCAGGAATAGTATCAATGTATTTTTCATATAAAATGGCTATGACAGGTTTTGTTTCAGTAGAGGCATTAAATTATTCAACATTACTTCAGGGAATAAAAATTAGAGAAATAATATCAGCTGGAGTTATCTTAGGAAGTATGGGAGCAGTAATGGATGTATCTATGTCAATATCTTCAGCCCTTACAGAATTAAGAAAGAGAAGCGCTGATATAACTAAAAAAGACATTTTTGAATCAGGAATGAGAATAGGTGAAGATATTATAGGAACAATGGTAAATACGCTAATATTAGCGTATATAGGAAGTGGAATATTATCAACTTTATTCATATATTTACAAAAAGAACAATTTCCTTTAATTAGAATTTTAAATTTTGAATCAGTAGCAGCTGATATTATAAGAGCTTTTGCAGGAAGTATAGGAATTTTAGTTGCAGTGCCAATAACTTCATATTTATGCTGTATTATATTTACAAAAAAAAATAGCTGAATTTCAGCTATTTTTTATTGTTCTGTGGGAACAAAGTGGTTAACTACATTATTCCATAAATTTTCTTTTTTTAAAATATATTCTATAAATTCTCTAACAGCTCCATCTCCACCATTTTTAGTTGAAATAAAATCAGAAATATTAAGAATTTCTTCAACTGAATCTTTAGGTGCTCCTGCTAGTTTACATTTTTTCATAACTGCCAAATCAATTAGATCATCACCCATATAAGCAACATTATCATAAGAAATAGAATATTTTTCTAATATTAAATCAAGAGTTGCTATTTTATTTTTAATTCCTTGATGAATCTCTTTTATTCCAAGTTCTTGACAACGTTTAGTAACTATTTGAGATGTTTTTCCTGTGATGATAGCAATCTCTTTACCTTGAGAAATAGCTTGGGTAATTCCTAATCCATCTTTAACATTAAAAGCTTTCATTTCATCACCAAGATTTGTTACATAAAGCTTACCATCAGTAAGAGTTCCGTCAACATCTAAAACAATAAGTTTAATCATAAAGCCTCCTCAAAAATAAAAAATAAAACTGGGGATGTCCCCAGTTTTACTTTAATAGCATCGATTATAAAGCGTTAACTTTTGCAGCTAATCTAGCTTTTCTTCTAGATGCTGTATTCTTTTTCATAATTCCTTTGCTTACAGCTTTATCTAACTCTTTATAAGCTACTGATAAAGCAGCGTTTGCAGCTTCAACCTCTTTAGTTTCTACTGCTACTAAAACTCTCTTAAGCATTGTTTTTACTCTAGATTTTACAGCTTGATTTCTCTCTCTGTTTCTCTCTGCTACTAAAACTCTCTTTTTTGCTGATTTTGAATGTGCCAAATCAAAAACCTCCCTTTAATTTTAAATAAAATTTTCATAACATAATAACATAAATAACGCTTTATGTCAATATGAATATCGTACGAAGTACAAGTATTTTAATTTGACAGGTAAGCATAAAAAGAGACACAATATTTACAATGGACCTAGAATATTTTAACATATTTATTAGGAAAAAAGAAGATAAATAAAAAAATAATTTATATTTTCTCAAAAAAAGAGTATTATATTGTAGTGAGAATATAATAAACAAAGAAAGGATAAGAATGAATATAGAAGATAAAATATCTTTAGAAGCTAGAGATAAAATGAGGCTAGAGATAGAAAAAGTCGATGGTAACGAAGTATTCTTCAGAGGGATTCCAGATGAAGAAGGAGTAGTAACAGAAGTCGAAGTATTAGCAAGAGGTAATAAGTATTCAGTACCTGCTATATTAAAAGGAATGAGAAAAGGTGAGGTAATAATACATAATCATCCATCAGGCCATTTATATCCATCAGATCCAGATGTAGAGATTGCAGCTATATACTCCAACAAACTAGACGGTGGGTCTTATATCATAGATAATAAAGTATCAGATATATATGTTATAGTGGAGTTAATTCAAAAGAAAAATATAAAGATAGATATAAAACCGTATTTTGAAAAAAATGGTCTTTTGGCAAATGTATTTAAAGAGTTTGAATATAGAAATGAGCAGTTAGAGATGGCTGAGGTTATCGAGAATGGACTAAATACAGAGACAAAAGTAATTGTTGAGGCAGGAACAGGAACAGGAAAGACATTAGGTTATTTAATACCTGCTATAGAGTGGAGTATAAAAAATAAAAAAAGAGTTGTAATAAGTACAAATACAATAAATTTACAAGAACAACTTTTAAATAAAGATATTCCTATAGCTAAAAAAGTTATACAAGGTGATTTTAATTATGTTTTAGTTAAAGGAAGAGGAAATTACTTATGCAATAGAAAATTGCATAATGTAGCTACTGGAGATATTGTTGATTTTGAAGAATATAGTCAAAGTCAAAAATCTCAATTTAAAGAGGTTTTAAAATGGGGTGGTAAAACTGAGACTGGAGATAAGGCAGAGCTACCATTTGAAGTAGACTATTCAATTTGGGAACATTTCCAAAGTGAAAGTGATATGTGCGCAGGAAATAAATGTGCATTTAAATCAGAATGTTATTTTTTAAAAGCAAGAGATGAAAAGAAAAAAGCAGATATACTAATAACTAATCATCATATGTATTTTTCTGATTTAGCAATAAGAAAAGAAATAGGTTTTAATACAGAGTATTCAATTTTACCAGAATATGAATTAGCAGTATTTGATGAGGCACATAATGTAGAAAAAGTAGCGAGAGATTATTTTTCTTATGAAATTTCTAAATATGGTTTTACGAAAACTATGAATCAAATATACACAATGGAAAAATCTAAAAAAAGAGGAACAGGAAGTCTAGACGTTTTTATAAATTATTTGAAAAGTTGTGATTATGATGGAAAAAAAGGAATTGAATCAGATTTAGAGAATGATATTAAATTAAGACATCGAAATCTATTTAATTCAGGTAGAGCATATTTTAATTTTATAATTGAAATTTTTTCTAAAGGACAAATGAGTAGTATAACTTATAGATTAAAAAAGAATGAGTTTGAAAAAGCTGTTTTTTATAATCAATTAGATAATTTAAAAGATGAGTTTGTTGTTGATTTATCATCTTACTTAAAAAAAGTTAGAACAATTTTAGGTAAAATTAAAGATATTGAGGATAAAGAGGGGTATATAAGTGATTTCTCTAGATATATAGATAGATTAGATGGATTTTTTGAAAATTTAAAATTTATAAATTCACTGGATGATGATAAATTTATATATTGGGCAGAAGTAAATGGGAAAAAAAGTAATTCTAAGTTAGTTGCAACTCCTTTAAAAATAGATGGAGAATTAGATAAGAATCTATATGCAAATTTGAAACAGATGATTTTTACATCTGCAACAATAGCAATAGGAAATGATTTTTCTTATTTTAAAGAAAGTATAGGTTTAAAAGAAAAAACTTTAGAAAAAGTTATTCATTCACCATTTGACTATAATAATCAAATGACTGTATATTTACCTAAAGATTTATTGAATCCAAGTGACCCTAAATTTATTGATAGTATTAAAGATTTTTTAAAAAATTTAATATTGAAAACTTCAGGAAAATGTTTTATACTATTTACTTCGTATAGTACTTTAAACTATATGTATTATATGATAAAAGATGAATTAGAAAATGCTGGATTAAATCTTTTAATTCAAGGACAAGCACCGAGAACACAGCTCGTAAATTTATATAAAAATATAAAAAATCCTGTTTTATTTGGAACAGATTCCTTTTGGGAAGGTGTAGATATAAAAGGAGAGCAATTAAGTTCGGTAGTTTTAATAAAATTGCCATTTAAGGTTCCAAGCGATCCAGTAACAGAAGCAATAATTGAAAATATAACACAACAAAATAAGAATGCATTTGTAGAGTATCAAATTCCAGAGTCTGTAATCAAATTTAAACAAGGAATTGGAAGATTGATTAGAAGCAAAAGTGATAAAGGAATTGTTACAATATTAGATAATAGAGTAATAACAAAAAGTTATGGAAAATATTTTAAAGAAGCTATCCCTACTAAAAATATAAAAATACTGAGTAAAGAAGAGATTTTAAAAGATATTTCTAAAACCTAAAAGGAGTAACTAATATGAAAAAAATTGAGCTATTTGGTCTAAGTTTAACTTTTAAGATTAATAGGAAAAACGCAGACGATGCTGAATTATATACTAAGGATCATCATTTAAAAGAGAAGATTTTTTATTTAATTTTAATGATAATGCTAATAGTTATTAGTTCAAAAAGTGGCTATATAGTAAATAGACAAAAGTATGATGTGGGTGACGTAGCAATAAATGATATTTATTCACCTAAAAGTATTCTTTTTAATGATAGAGACAAAAAACAAGATATTATAAAAAATCTTATGGAAAATTCTAAAAAAGAGTATATATATGTACCACAAGCGGGAACTGTTTATATATCAGGAGCTGAGTATCTTTTTGATGAAATATTAAAGAAAAACTTTAAGAAAAATAAGTTATACCTAGATAGAGTTGAAGATATAATTGGAAAACAATTACCGCCTAAATTAATAACAGAATTAACCCAATTGAATAAAAAAGAATTACTAGAAACAAAAGAAAGAGTTATTGGATTTTTAACAAAGGCATATGCAACGGGTATTATAAGAGAAAAAGGAAGTTTAACAATTTCTCCTCCTAATGATGAATTATTTTTGGAGCTTCCAGAGTTTGACAAAAAAATTGTTGAAAATTTTTTAACAGCAAACTATATATACGATGAAACTAAAACTAAGAACTCTATTGCTGAAAAAATTTCACAAATAGATGACCAAATTTTAGATATAAAAGCAGGAACTTTACTTGTTAAAAAAGGAGATATTATAACTGATAGTAGAGCAAAGCTTTTAGAAGCTGTTGGAATTTATTCCTATAAAAAAAGTTTAGGTTTTTCCTTGGCAAACTTTTTGTACACGATTATTTTAACAGTTATATTTTATCCCTTGTTGGCTAATAAATTTAAAAAAAATATATTAAATAAGAGCATATACAGAAGTCTATTTTTGATATACACAATAGGGTTTTTAGCCTATAGATTTACAAAACCAGATCATTTATATTTTGTTCCTTTTGAAACAATGTATTTTTTAATGGCAATACTTTTTGCAAAAGACTTTGCTTTTTTAGCAACACTCATGGCAATTACATTTTTATTTCCAATTGTAGGATATGATCCTATATTTATTATTGTAACTTTTTTGGTTTGTTTAATGGGATCTTATTTGATAGAGAAAGTTACAACAAGGCAGGAATTGATTGCTTTAGGAATGAAATTAGCAGTGACAAAATTCTTCTTATATCTGTTATTAACTTATTTTATAGGAAGAGAGCAGAACTTAATTGTGTTACAAAGTGGAGAGATTGTTGTTTCAGGATTACTTTCAGGAATGTTAGCGATAGCAGTATTACCATATTTTGAAAGAACATTTAATATTTTAACAACATTTAGACTTTTAGAATTAGGAGATTTATCTCATCCTTTGCTTAAGCTTTTATCTATGAAAGCTCCAGGAACATTTCATCACTCAATGATGGTTGCAACTTTATCAGAAGCGGCAGCGGAAGCAATAGGAGCAAATGCTATTTTTGCAAGAGTGGCATCATATTATCATGATATAGGAAAGATGAAAAGACCTAAATTTTATGTAGAGAATCAAGAAGGTGGAGAGAATCCTCATTCAAAAATATCTCCGTTTTTAAGCACTTTGATAATAACATCACATACTAAGGATGGTAACGAACTAGGAAGAGAGTATAAAATTCCAAGAGAGATTAGAGATGTTATGTTTGAGCATCAAGGAACAACAATGTTGGCATATTTTTATAATAAAGCAAAGCAATTAGATCCAACTGTTATAGAGGAGGATTTTAAATATGGAGGACCAATTCCAAGAAGTAAAGAATCGGCTATAATTATGCTAGCAGATTCAATAGAGGCAGCTGTAAGGTCATTAGATGAGAAAACACCAATAACTATTGAAAATATGTTAAGAAAAATTATTAATTCTAAAATAGAAGATAATCAATTATCTGAAGCAGCGTTGACATTTAAAGAGATAGAAATAATTATTAAAACTTTCACAAAAGTTTTAATGAGTATTCATCATGTCAGAATAAAATATCCAGGACAAAAATAAAAGGAGTTAATATGGAAGTAGTATTAGATTTTTCTCTAGAAATAGAGGGATATAATGAAATTATAAATGAAGAAGAAGTAAAAGAGTATATTTATGAAGTTTTAAACGATGAGTTTGAATCAGAAAAGCCAGTTTATATATCTGTAGCTTTAGTTGGAAATGAAGAGATTCAAAGAATAAATAGAGATTTTAGAGAGAAAGATAGACCTACAGATGTTATATCTTTTGCATATCATGAAACAGAGGATTATATGATTGGGCCATATGATACATTAGGAGATATAATAATATCTTTAGAGAGAGTTGAAGAGCAATGTAATGAATATAATCATTCATTTAGAAGAGAATTTTTTTATGTTCTAACTCATGGAATGCTACATCTTTTAGGATATGATCATATAGAAGAAGAAGATAAAAAAGAGATGAGAGCTAGAGAAGAAGAGATTTTAGGAAAATTTGGTCATACAAGAGATTAAGGAGGGGCTGATGAAAGATAAGGGGAATAAACAAGATGTAACACAAAGTTTTAATGTAGCAATAGAAGGAATAATAGAAACTATTAGAACAGAACGAAATATGAAATTTCATGCCTTTTGTACAATATTAGTTTTAATGATTTCAATTTTTCTAGGTGTAAGCAGAATGGAGTTAATTGTGTTATCAATTAGTATGTCCCTTGTTTTAGCAGCAGAGCTCTTAAATACTGCTATAGAAAGTTTTGTAGATTTAGTTTCACCAGAATATAATATTTTGGCAAAGAGAGCTAAAGATGTTGGAGCAGGAGCTGTTTTTATAGCAGCAAGTAATGCTTTAATAGTTGGATATTTAGTATTTCATAAAAGAATAGCTGGTGAGTTTGATAATTTTTTTGATTTATTAAAAGAATCTTATGCAAATGTAATAATATTTATAATAATATTTATAGTAGTATTAGTAATAGCAATTAAAAGTATTTTTAAAAAAGGAACTCCTTTAAGAGGAGGAATTCCTAGTGGACATAGCGCTCTTGGTGGAGCGCTTTTCATGGGAATATTTTTTTTAACACATGATGTTAGAGTATTTTATCTTTCTCTATTTCTTTTAATTTTAGTTCTACAATCAAGAGTAGAAGGTAAGATACATACAGTTTTAGAAACCGTAATAGGTGCCGCAATAGGAATGGGTGTTACATATCTTTTTCTATCTCTATTAAAAGTTTAAAATATTAGGAGGTATATAATGCAAAGAGCTAAAGACTATCTATTGCTTAGTGTACTCTCTTATTGTAATTTTTCTCAAGAGGATTATAAAAAAAATTTAGATCAAATTTACAGAGAGAATGATTCATTAAAATTAGATAGTGATGGATTTTATTTTTCAAATTCAAATACAAGATATTTATTTTATGATTTTTTTAAAGATATTCTTCATAATTGGGAGATATTTTATGTAGAAAGTAAGAGAGCTTCTGATTTAGAAAGAGATTCAACAGGATTTTATAGTGTAGTTTTTAGAAATATTAAATATGATAAATATGTTATTTCTTATAGAGGTAGTGAGAAATATCCTATAGAAGATGCTTACAAAGATTTTATAGAAAATGATTTAAAAATTGGTTTAGGAGTTAAACCTGTACAATTTTATGATGGTTTAGAAGTGTTTAATAAAATTTATGATGAGTTTAAAATTCCTAAAGAAAAGATATCAATAACAGGACATTCTTTAGGTGGTGGAATTGCTCAGTTTGTAAGTATTATGGTTGACAAGGAGAGAGGATTTATTCCATATACATGTACTTGGAATGCTGTAGGAATAAATAGAGATGGGATTATAAACCTTCTAGATTTCTTTAACTATGATAGAATTTTAGATAAATTAAATTTAGATGATATTGAGAAACAATATTTTATTGAGTTTAAAAATGAGTATTTATCATTTTTTTTAAAAGAGTTAAAAAAGGGGAAAGTAATAAAAGATAGTAATACGCTACTAATAACAAGTAATGTTGAAATATCACCTCAAATAGATGAGGGATTTATAAAAAATTTTGTAAAGAGTACAAAATTTGAAAATTTATTAAGTAAATTATCAAATGATACAAAAAATACTTTATTAGATAATAATAGGGTTTTTAATGCACTATTTAAAGTAGATAATTTAACTAATGAATTATTCCAAGCAGATTATTTTATTAGAAAAATTAAAGCTAATAAAGTTTATGAAGAAAATATAGTTAATTTTTGTCACTCTGAAGATTTGACAGTTTCTCTTTTTCCACATGTTGGTGCTGTTTATCAAGTTGATAAAAGTTTTTTAAGAAAAGAGATAAAGAAAAAAACTATTTTTTCTAGTTTTTTATTTTTTACAAAATCAGTTCAAGATTACCACTACCAAGATATATTCTTACCTTTTATTGAGGTTGAAGGTGAAAGAAGTGGAATGTTTAGTAAAAATTTATCAATTGGTTATTTAGGAACAATTATAAGAAAAATCTTAACACTTGAATATTGTGTGGAAAGAGAGTTATTAGCAGATTATTATAGTTTAATTTTAATAACAGATGAAAATTATAAAAAGATTAAATCTCAAATATTAAATGCAATAAAAAAATGTGGAGAAGATATTTTATATAAATCTCAAGCATATAATCAAATAAAAGATATGGATCAAGAAACTTTTTCGAAAGTTTGGGAAAATTTGAAGACAAAGCTTCCTAGTCCATATAGAATACAAGATATATATGATTTAATATTATTTTAAAAGGACATGAATTTCATGTCCTTTTATAATTTAAATATATTTACAATTAGTGGAACTAATACAGGCACTGATGTAGTTAGAACAACGCCTGAAAAAAATGCAATAACAGATATATCAGAACTATTACTTTTATTTATAACTGGAAGAAGAGTATCCATAGCTGTAGCACCAGCTGTAGATATAGATTCGAAACTTCCAATGGATTTAGCAATAAGAGGAATTGTTAAAATTGCAAGAACCTCTCTAAAAACATTACTTAAAAAGGCAACACTTCCAAGTTCAGGACTTATTTTTGTTAATTCAATGGCTGATAGAGAGTACCAACCAAGACCAGAAGAAACAGCAAGACCTTCTCCAATAGAGATAGGAAGAAATAAAGAACCGACAACTCCACCTAAAAGAGAACCTAAAATTGTGGATATAGGAAGAAGCCATATTTTTTTACCATATTTTTTTAAATTAGAAAATACAGAAGAGTTATCTCCAATATCGATTCCAACGAAAAATAAAAGTAAGCAGAGACCTAAATCGATAAAAGTATCTGATGAATTAGATAAAAATGGAGTTTGAAAAAATAATCCTATAATAACTCCAAAAATAATTGATAAACAAATTCCTAGCATCTATTTGTCACCTCTTTTTCTAAAAAAAAATTTAGTAACAAAAATACTTCCTAAAATAGAGAATAATGCAATAACAATAGCTTGTAATCCAAGATTTGGAAATTCTTTTATAATTTTGTTATCACTACCAATTTTATAACCCATAACTCCTAATAAAAAGAAAAGAGAAAAGGATTGTAAAATAGCAGTTTTCATTTTTAATTTTAAAGGTATTAATTGGTATTTACTTAATAAAAACCCACAACTTATAATGAAAATATATAATAAAATTCTTATCATAATTCCTCCTAGATATTAAATATAGTAGGAGTTTACCATAAAGATTATATAAAAATCAAATTTTGTAAAAAATAAACCTT
>NZ_KI518206.1 GCF_000479045.1 Cetobacterium somerae ATCC BAA-474 | reverse complement strand
ATATTTAGAGATATATATAGAAAAGTAATAATTAAAAAAATTTATAATATCTATCTTCTATTAATATGGTATAATTATTTACTAAATAAAAAGAGTAAATATAAATAACAAGGTGGAATTAATGACAAAAAAGCATTGGGTGGCATTTTCTTTAGCAGTTATTTTATCAATTTTTTTCGTTAGAGAGCTATGGATTACAATTAATCATGGAATCTTTCCTGTTGAATTTATAGAATTAATAGATGAAGAAGAGTTAAATAAGAAATTAACTCCTTTAGAAAGAGAAGTTTTAAATAACTTCAAGAGTATAAAGCCTAGTAATTACAATACAAAATATAGTGAGATCGCAGAAAGTATTAGACCAATTTTAAATAATGAAAATGGAGTAGAGTTAGGAAGTTATATTTTAGAGAAATTAATTATAAATGAAAATTTAAATGATAAAAATAAGCTATATATTTTTAATAAATTAAGAGTTTTAAAAGCTAGAAATCATAATCTTTTAGATTCAATAAGATATAATTTAGAGTATATAAAATTTGCAAAATATTTGGATAGTACATATGATGTTGATAGAGGTAAGATGGGATTATCAATAATTATAAGTAGTTTAAATGGTTATGAAGTATCTAACAATCTTCTTTCAGAAATATTAGAAGAAAAAAGAGACTATAAAGATTATAATCAGGTAAAAATTTTAGCTCTTTTAAATCTAGCAGAAAATTATATGAGATTAGATAATCAAGAAAAAACAATAGAGTGTTTGGATAAGATAACTCAGTTATCTAAAATAGAGTCAGAAGCATATCAAAATAGCTTAATGATTATTACAAACTCTATATATTCTAGAATTTATTCTCAACTAAATAAAGAAACAGAAGCTTTTAATTATTTAAAAAAAACTGAGGAAAATTATAAAAAAAATAAAAAATCATATTTTATAGATGAATATATGTATTATATATTAGCTAAAGAGTTTTATAATTTAAAATTCTATGTAAATAATTTTTCAAAATCTAATATAGAAGAGATATTGGAATCTACACAGCATAAAAGTGATTTTCGATTTTTACATGACTGTTATGAGTTTCTTTTCGAATATTATAAAAAAATAGGTGATTTTGAAAACTATGATGGTTTAAAAAAGAAATATGATCAAAAAATAAATGAGATAAATGAAATAAATTATAGAATTTTATCTCTTTATATGATTGAATCTATTGAAAATGGAATAAAAAATAGAGATTATAAAATTTTAATTAATAGAGCAATAAGAATGTCAGGATATATAATAATATTATTATTTGGAGTTTCGTATTCTTTTAGAAAAATTAATCTCTTATATAAATCTACAATGAATGATGGATTGATAAAGATAAATAACAGAAAAGCTTTTGATAAAAATTTAAAAAGAGTTGAAAAAAGAGAGTTTTTTATGTTAATTTTTGATATTGATAATTTTAAAAACTTAAATGATACTTATGGTCATAAATTTGGAGATAGCGTTTTGAAAAAAATAGGAGAAGTTTTAATAAAAAAAGAGCAAAATGGTATAAGTACTTACAGAATAGGTGGAGAAGAATTTGCCGTAATAATTTTAGAGAAATTTTCTAATAGTTCTAAAGCTATTGAAATAACAGAGGAGATTAGAAAAGAGATAGAGAATTTAATTTGGATAAGAGATGTAAAAGTAACAATAAGTGGAGGTCTTTCATACAAATGTAATAAAATATATGAAGAGTGTGATAAACTTTTATATAAAGCAAAAAAATCAGGAAAAAATAAAATTTTAAATAATTTTAAATAAAAAACCAAAAATTTGTTTTAATTTTTGGTTTTTTTATTTATACATACATTATAATTTATTTACACTTTTTCCTTCAATAAAAGAAAAGTTGATAGTATATAAATTATGACAAGTCTCATTGTTTAAAAGTTTTATCATAATTTCAGCAGCAAGATAGCCAGCTGATTCGTTTTCAAATTTGATAGTTGTTAAATTCGGTGTAATAATTTGAGAAAGTTCATAACCTCCAAAACCAGTTACAGATAAATCATCAGGAATTTTTAGATTAAGTTCGTGAGCTACTTTATAAACAGCAAGAGCTTGTAAATCAGTAGAACAAATTAAAATATTAAATTTTTTATTTAAAAGAACTTCTTTTATTATGTTATAAGTATCTAAAAATGTAAAATTACTATATATAAATTGAATATCAGTAATATTTGAGTCTTCTTCAAATTTTGTGTAAATT
>NZ_KI518205.1 GCF_000479045.1 Cetobacterium somerae ATCC BAA-474 | reverse complement strand
AATTTT
Organism: Cetobacterium somerae ATCC BAA-474; assembly: GCF_000479045.1. Lineage (NCBI taxonomy): Bacteria > Fusobacteriati > Fusobacteriota > Fusobacteriia > Fusobacteriales > Fusobacteriaceae > Cetobacterium > Cetobacterium somerae. Next base: position 10,490 of record NZ_KI518205.1, on the reverse strand, counting down.
TCTTTAGCCATTTGAAATTTCCTCCTATTTTTCTTTGTATTTTATAATTTTTGTTGTGACTCAACTAAGAGTCACAACATTATTAAACTTTTTTCAAGTTGAAGTTTTAAAAAAGATAAATTATTATCTTCCTCTCTCTTCTTGGATAGCTTTTTGAACTGACGCAGGAACTTGTGCATACTCTTCAAATTCCATAGAGTAAGTTGCTCTTCCTTGAGATTTAGATCTTAAGTCAGTTGCATATCCGAACATTTCTGATAAAGGTACTTTAGCGTTGATTATCTTCGCCCCGTTTCTATCAGTCATTCCTCCGATCATTCCTCTTCTTGAGTTGATATCTCCTATGATATCTCCCATGTACTCTTCTGGAGTAGTTACTTCTACTTTGAAGATTGGCTCAAGGATGATTGGTTTTGCTTTTTGAGCAGCTTGCTTAAGTGCCATAGATCCAGCGATTTTGAACGCCATCTCTGACGAGTCAACCTCATGGTATGATCCATCATAAAGTGTAACTTTTAAGTCAACCATAGGGTATCCAGCTACAACTCCACCTTCAAGAGCTTCTCTACATCCTTTTTCAACAGCAGGAATATATTCTCTAGGAATTGCTCCTCCTGTTATTTTGTTAACAAATTCGAACTCTTTACCAGGGTTTGGCTCAAGAGTAATCTTAACGTGTCCGAATTGTCCTTTTCCTCCAGATTGCTTAGCATACTTAACTTCTTGATCTTGTTTAAGAGTTATAGTTTCTCTGTAAGCAACTTGTGGTTTACCAACTGTTGACTCAACCTTGAATTCTCTTTTCATTCTATCAACGATGATCTCTAAGTGTAATTCTCCCATTCCTGAGATGATTACTTGTCCAGTTTCCTCATCAGTTTTAACTCTGAATGTAGGATCCTCTTCAGCAAGCTTTGATAAAGCTAGACCCATTTTCTCTTGGTCAACTTTTGTCTTAGGCTCAACTGCAACTGAGATTACTGGCTCAGGGAACTCCATTTTCTCTAGAACGATTGGAGCATCTTCAGCACATAGAGTATCTCCAGTAGTTGTATCTTTTAATCCAACTGCTGCTGCGATATCTCCACAGTAAACAACTTCGATTTCCTCTCTTTTGTTTGCGTGCATTTGAAGAATTCTTCCCATTCTCTCTTTTTTACCTTTTGTTGAGTTTAAAACGTAAGATCCTTTTGTTAGAACTCCTGAGTAAACTCTGAAGAATGTTAATCTTCCAACAAATGGGTCAGTCATAACTTTAAATGCTAAAGCAGCAAATGGAGAGTTATCTGAAATCTCTCTAGTTATTTCTAACTCTTCGTTCTTAACGTCTGTTCCTTTGATTATTCCTTTATCTGTTGGAGCTGGCATGTACGCGATGATAGCATCTAGTAAAGCTTGAACTCCTTTGTTTTTGAATGCAGTTCCACAAGTAACTGGTACTATTGTGTTTGCTAATGTTGCAGCTCTTAAAGCAACGTTGATTTCAGCTTCAGAGATTTCTTCTCCTCCGAAGAATTTCTCCATTAACTCATCAGAAGTTTCTACTACTGATTCGATCATGAAGTTTCTAGCTTCTTCAGCAGCATCTGCTAATTCAGCTCTGATATCTTTAACTTCAAAATTCTGTCCATTGTCAGAATCTTTTGGCCATACAATCTCTTTCATTGCTAATAAGTCGATAACTCCTTCGAAGTCATCCTCAGCACCGATTGGTAATTGAATAGGTACTGGATTAGATCCTAATTTTTCTCTAATATCGTTAACACACATTTCGAAGTTAGCTCCGATTCTGTCCATTTTATTAAAGAAAGCTATTCTAGGTACACCATATTTGTCAGCTTGTCTCCAAACTGTTTCAGACTGTGGTTGTACTCCGTCAACTGCTGAGAATACAGCAACTGCACCGTCAAGTACTCTTAGAGATCTTTCAACCTCAACTGTAAAGTCCACGTGTCCTGGTGTGTCTATTATATTTACTCTGTGATTTTTCCAGAAACATGTTGTAGCAGCAGAAGTAATTGTGATACCTCTCTCTTGCTCTTGCTCCATCCAGTCCATTGTAGCGGCACCTTCGTGAACCTCTCCAATTTTATGAGCTACTCCAGTATAGAATAAGATTCTCTCTGTTGTAGTAGTCTTTCCTGCGTCGATGTGAGCCATGATACCAATGTTTCTAGTCATTTCTAAAGAAACGCTTCTAGCCATTTTGTTATCCTCCTAAATTTTAAATTACGACTGAAATTAGAACTTGTAGTGTGCGAAAGCTCTGTTAGCTTCTGCCATTTTGTAAGTATCTTCTTTCTTCTTAATAGTAGCTCCCTCATTGTTTGCTGCTGCTATTAACTCTGCTGCTAACTTTTCGATCATTCCATACTCTTTTCTTTGTCTTGTATAAGTAGTTAACCATCTGATAGCAAGAGTTTGTTGTCTCTCAGGTCTTACTTCTACTGGAACTTGATAAGTAGCTCCTCCGATTCTTCTTGATCTTACTTCGATCTGTGGCTTAATGTTATCTAATGCTTGCTTAAATACATCGTACCCCTCTTGACCAGTTTTTTCTTTTATTAAATCCATTGCAGAATAGAATATTCCTTCAATGATTGACTTTTTTCCATCTAACATGAAAGAGTTGATAACTTTAGTTACAACTTTATCAGAATATCTTGAATCAGGTAATACATCTCTTTTTACTGCTGCTCTTCTTCTTGACATTTACTGTCCACCTCCTTAATAAATTATTACGCTTTCTTAGCTCCGTATTTAGATCTTGATTGTTTTCTCTTAGCAACTCCAGCTGTATCTAAAGCTCCTCTGATAACTTTATATCTAACTCCTGGTAAATCTTTTGTTCTTCCTCCTCTTACTAGAACGATTGAGTGCTCCTGTAAGTTGTGTCCCTCTCCTGGGATGTATGAAGTTACTTCGATTCCGTTAGTTAATTTTACTCTGGCAACCTTTCTTAAAGCTGAGTTTGGTTTCTTAGGTGTAGTAGTATAAACTCTTACACACACTCCTCTTCTTTGTGGGTTTCCTTGTAATGCTGGTGATTTTTTACTCTCTTCTAGAGTTTGTCTTCCTTTTTTTACTAATTGACTTAAAGTAGGCATTTTACCCTCCTTCCTCTGAATTTTTTTATTTATTATTTTTAAATAATATTTAACTTTAGTATTATAATCGCTTTATTGCAAAAAGTCAAAGATAATTTTACCACAATTTTATTTTTTTACAACTATTTTTTTAATTCTTCTAGCTCTAGAGCTGTTTCATCCCAGCTTTCCATAGCATCTAGAATTCTTTCATCTCTTAAATCTATCTCTTTTTGGATGTCCATTAATTCATCCAAATTGTTATTTTTTCCAGCAATTTCATATTTCTTTTCTAAATCACTTTTTTCACTTTCTAATCTTTCAATTTCTTCTTCTAGTTTTTTATATTTTTTTTCTAAGGTTGTTATTCTATTTCTATTTCTTTTTTGTTCCTCATAATTTAAGCCTGCTGTCTCATCTTTTGGTTTCACATTATCCTTTTGTGAAATATACATTTCGTAATCCCCTTTGAATAAAGTTGCTCCATCTTTAGTAACCTCATATATATTATTAACAACACTTTCTAAAAAATATCTATCATGAGATACAACAATAATTGTCCCATCATAATCTTCCAAAGCTTCTTCTAATATTTCCCTAGAATAAATATCTAAGTGATTTGTTGGTTCATCTAATATTAAAAAATTAGGTTTCGATAAAATTAGTTTCATAAAAGCTACTCTAGCTTTTTCTCCTCCAGATAAAGATTTTATTTTTTTATCTACATCGTCTGCTGAAAAAAGAAATCCACCAGCTATAGTTCTTGCCTCTTCATCACTCATTGGAAAAGTATACAATAACTCTTCTAGTATCGTATTCTCCATTTTTAATCCTTGATGATTTTGATCATAATAACCTATTTTTACTCTTTCTCCTAATTCTACATCTCCACTTTTAGCTTTTTCTAGACCATTAACTATTCTTAAAATAGTTGATTTTCCAACTCCATTTTTTCCAATTATTCCAATTCTATTTCCTCTAAAAACTGTTAAATTCAAGTTATTAAAAAGTTTTTTTTCTCCATAACTCATACTTAAATTTTTTAATTCTAAAACTTTATCCACACTTGGAGTTTCAACTTCAAATTTAAGTTTAATTTTTCTTACTCCTATAATTGGATTATCACTTTTTTCCATTCTATCTAAAAGTTTTTGTCTCCCTCTAGCTTGTTTTGATTTCTGTCCAGCTTTATAACGTCTTACAAACTCCTCCATTTTTCTAATTTTATCCTGCTCTTTTTCAAAAGATTTTACTGCTCCTGATAAATAAGCCTCTTTTTGAATAACATATTCAGAAAAATTACCTTTATAAGCTTTTAATGTTTTTCCTTCTATTTCAAAAACTCTATTAACAATATTATCTAAAAAATATCTATCATGTGATATAACTACAAAAGCTTTTGGATAATCTTTTAAAAATTTTTCTAGCCATTCAATTGCCACTAAATCTAAATGGTTAGTTGGTTCGTCTAATATTAATAACTCTGGTTCCTCTAACAAAATTTTTCCTAGAGCTACTCTCGACTGTTGCCCTCCTGAAAGATCTTTTATTTGCACTTTCCACATCTCTTCTGGAATACTTAAACCTATTAATATTTGTTTTACTTTATATTCAATTGCATATCCTTCTTCTTGCTCATATCTACTACTTAAAACAGCTAACTCTTCCATATGTTTATCAAAATTTTCTAAATCATTCGCAACCAAATTATTTAACTCTTTTATTCTTTCATAGTCCGATTTTAAATTAGAAAACACACCTATTAGCTCATCAAAAATTGTATTTTCTTTGTTTAGATTTATACTTTGAGAAAGATATCCTATTTTTAATCCACCTTTTTTAGAAATTGTTCCTCTTTCATTTGTTTCTGGATTAGGATCTCCCTCTTCTAATTCCATCATCATTTTTATTAACGTTGATTTTCCTGCTCCATTAACACCTATTATTCCAATTCTATCCTTTTCATCTATTGAAAATGTAATATCTTTTAGTAAAGACTCTCCTGAAAAGCCTTTATATAAACTATTTACACTTAGTAAAGCCATCATCATTCTCCTTTTTATGTATTTATCCCTTTAATTATACCATAACTTTAAAAAAAGAGTGGATTTATCTTTCCACTCCTTTATTATAATATTCTAGACTCAAAATTGTTAAACTAATTAAAACTATTAAAAGCCCCATTGGATAAAAATAGTTATATGTAAAGCTTAACTGAATGCATACAGCTATTAAAATTGGTCCTAATAATGCTGTTATTGAAAATCCTAATGAATAATCCTGTAAAACTGGTGTTTCTAATTTAGGATCACATATTCTTAATAATAGTAAACCTGTTATAAATACTCCTGTTGATGTTCCAAACATTGCTAAAGTTCTTTCTAAATGATAATCTTTAAAATATTTTTTAGAAAGTTGATCTATCACTATCCAAGTAATTGTAAATCCAACTAAACTAGTAACTACAATTGGAAATATATAACTTATAACTCCTCTTAAAGGAATTGTTGCTACTGCTGCAACTATTGCAAATTCTGTTAGTGTTCCTGTTATTTTCCCCTTTACTTTAGAGTCTACACTCCACTCTAACTTTAGTTTAATCATTGTTTTCCATACAAAAAACATAACTATCATACCAAATGACCAAATCGTTAATTTTGATAATAATGGAATTTGAAATTTTTTAAATATATTTAATGTTATTATAGCTAAACCAGAAACAGAAAAAATAATAGCTAAGTGATAAGCTAAGGTATCAACCGTTGTTGTTAACATAGTTTCTTTTCCTAAGATTGCTTGTTTCTCTCTATTTTTTATATATCCATTTTTATACTCTGATAACACTTCATTTTTTAAAGTATTCCCAAATTTTCTTCTTATTTGAAATATACCAAAAATAATTCCTGTAACTAATCCAATTGTTGCTAGTGTTACCGTTACCCCTTGAGCTAATTCCCAATAGTTACTTTCTAGTTCCTTTAAAGTCCTAGCAACTACTCCAGCGGTTCCATGCCCACCCGCAAATGCAGAGTTTAACTCAGCTCCAAAACTTTTGTATAATTTAATGTTAAATACTTTATCAAAAATAAAGTTAATGAAATATCCTATAAATAGTTGTATAAATGTTACTAAAAATAATATTCCACCTGTATTTATCGTGTTTTGAAAGACTTTATTTTTTCTTCCTAACTCCATTCCTAAAGGAATCGATACTAAAATAGGTATAATCAAAACTCCTGGTATAGCTCTCATATCATTAATCCAGTTTTTAGGTATTACCTCATAATACTTTCCAAAAAAATCTGGCCCTATAATTAATCCAATTATTCCACCTATTACAGAAGCTGGTATAAATAGTTCCTGAAATATCCTTACCTTACTTTTTATAATTATTCCTAATATTAATAAGATACTTAGATATGCAGTTATATTTAAGAAATCATTCATTTATAAATTCTCCTGATTTTCCTCCAGTTTTTTTACATAACTTTATATCGCTAATTAACATTGTTTTGTCCATAGCTTTACACATATCATAAATTGTTAAAAGTGCTGTAGATACACCTGTTAAGGCTTCCATCTCTACTCCTGTTTTTCCAAAAGTTTTAACAATCACTCTAGCTTGGATAGTTAAATCCTCATCTAAAAAATCAAATTCAACTTCTACCCCTGTTAAGAATAATGGATGACACATAGGAATTAAATCACTAGTTTTTTTGGCTGCCATAATACCCGCAACTCTAGCCACTCCCAGAACATCTCCTTTTTCAATAGTACCTTCTTTTACTTTATTGTAAGTTTCCAAATTCATAGTAATTTTTCCACTTGTTATAGCAACTCTTTTAGTTTCTTTTTTTTCTGTTACATCTACCATTACTGCTTTTCCATCTTCATTAAAATGTGTTAACATCTTTTGTAAGCCTCCTATGAATCAACTCTCCATTATTTTTAACTTTTAATATCTCTGCCATAATCTCTATAGCAATTTCATATGGACTTCCATCAGATATTTTTAATCCTATTGGAGAGTATAGTTTTTCTTCAGGTATAACTATTTCACTTTCTAATATCTCTTTTTTTATCTCTATAACTTTTTTTCTACTTCCAATCATTCCAATATATCTACTTTGTTTCTTCAAAACACTTCTTAATGCCTTCTCGTCTGTTGCATGTCCTTTAGTAACAATTACATAATAAGAATTTTCATTCTCAGCTAGTTCTTCTATAAGTTGATTATAATCTCCTATTTTTATATCTGTCGTATAACTTTTATACTCTTCTCTGTCATCAAAAATAACTCTCTCAAAGTCAGAACCATCTAATATTTCATATAACTTCTGCCCTATGTGTCCTGCTCCTATAATAACAATACGATTTTTAGGATTTATAACTTTTATGTATCCTTCAACACTACCACCGCAACTCATACCTAACTCAGCCTCTTTTGTTAAATCATAGTTGAAATTTTGATTTTCATTTTCTTCTAAACATTTTCTAGCTTGATTAATAACTCTATGCTCTACCAATCCACCACCAATAGTTCCTATAAAATTTTCTTCCCATACACCCATTAAAGTTCCTTCTTTTCTAGGTGTTGACCCACTAGATTTAGTTAATGTAACTAGAGCTACTTTTTTTCCTGATTTAACAATTTCAAAAATTTTCTCCAAAATATTTAAATCCATCCTTCTCCCCTTTCTCTACAATTTCACTAAAAATAGCTTCAACAACAGAACCACCTAAAGCTCTAGCTTTATCAGATATTGTAAAGCAATTATTATATTGGTTTAATCTTGGATCTATATCAGCAATCTTTAAACCTTTTTTTACCTCATAATCATCTCTAATTATTCCTCTTAATAAGCCATCTATGCTAGCACTAACCACTTCATTATTAATAGTTCCTATTGTTTCATCTTTTTTTACAATATCACCAATTTTTTTTAAAGATTTAAACTTTCCAGACACTTTAGCATAAATAACCCTCTCAGTTGTAAATCCACCTATATCTCCTGGATTTCCTGTATTTTTTTCAGCTTCACCAACTTTTATAATTCTTCCTAAATTATGACCTCTCATTGTTTCTATAACAATTCCTACATCTTTTCCTGCTATAAATCCAGGTCCTAATCCTATTGTTATTGGTGCCATCATTATTGTTGTTCCTAAATTTTTTTTCGCTATAATCGCATCTACTACAATATTAGGTTTTAATTTTTCTATCCATTTCCCATATGAATCTATTGCTATAGGTATCTCTTTATTTAACCAACACTTTTTAATTTCTTCAAGTGTTTCGATTTTTCTAGCTTTTACACCTTCAACAACCTGTTCTCCATTTAAATTATATATACATTCTGAAAAAGATACTGTTCGGCGAATAGAACTAGGCTTATCTATTTCTAAAACCAGTATTTTAAAGCCACACTTATACAAACGATGAATAACTCCTGTTGCTAAATCTCCTGCACCCCTAATTATAGCTAACATAATCACTCCTTATTTTTCAAGAAATTTATTTTTATACTCCCAATATGAACTTTCCAATCTTTTTGCTATTTCACCAAAAATTTTACAAGTATTTTCAATAAAATATTCATCTACTGTAATTCTTTTTCCTGTTCTTAAATTAAATATTTTAACTATCTCTTTTTCTATTGATTCAGGTATCTCTGTCATATAATCATGTAGATAATCGTTTCTAATTTTTCTAACAATTCCAATAAAATTTCTCTCATTTTCATCTAAAGAAAATTTACTTTTCATTGCTTCTTCTAAAAATAAAATATAACTATTTAAATAAGACATATTTTTATTTTGAATCTCCTCTAAATCTAAGTGCTTATCATATGCAATATCTTTAGTTATATTTTTCAATAAAACTTCAAATATCATAAAAATATTTAACAGATTACTCATATGATGTATCTCTTTAAAAGCATTATTATTTATAAAATAACACTTACTATATTTAGAAAATTCTTTTTCATTATCTCTTGTAGAGGTTAAAGATTCTCTAGAAACTTTCTGATACTCTTTTAAAAAAATACTATTTATACTATACATTCTATATATTGTAGTCATTCTTATTTCAAACTCTTCAAAAAACTTTGCACTTTCATCATTTACTACAAAATAGGGATTAGGCTCGCATGGAATTGTCTCTATTTGTATGCAAATATTCTTTAAATAATCTCCACTTTTCTCTTCTTTATGCTCACAGCTTTTACATCCACAATTTTCGCTATTACACTGTATTTTTTTTTCATTATTTTCTTCTATTTTTACAACTTCTTGATCCTTTTTTTTTGCAAAAATTCTTTTAAAAAATTCCATGATTCACCTCTGTTTTCTAAAGACTTCTATACCAATTCCAAGCTGTTTCAATTATCTTTTCAACATCTGTATATTCAGGTTTCCATCCTAATATATCTCTTGCTTTTTCACTAGCTGCTACTACTGATGCTGGATCCCCTTCTCTTTTTTCAACTACCTCTGATTTTATATCAACATTTGTAACCTTTTTAGCTGCATTTAGCATTTCTAAAACTGAAAATCCATTCCCATTTCCTAAGTTATAAATTCCACTGATATTTTTATCTAATGCTGGTAAAGCAGCAATATGTGCTCTCACTAAGTCAACTACATGAATATAATCTCTTATACCAGTTCCATCTTTTGTTGGATAATCATCACCATAAATACTTAGTTTTTCTCTTTCCCCTTTTGCTGCTTGTAAAATTATTGGAATTAAAGCTGTTACACCATCACCTTTTTGTCCTATATGATATTTTTCATGAGCTCCTCCAACGTTAAAATATCTAAATATAGAATAATTTATCTCGTAAGCTTTTGCTGCATCTATTATAACTCTTTCAGCCATTAATTTACTAGCTCCATATGGATTTATTGGAGCAGTTGGATAATCTTCATACACTAAACCATCACATTTAACTTCGCCATAAACTGCAGCAGTTGATGAAAAAATTATATTTTTTATATTATATTTTTTCATAACTTCAACTACATTCATAACTCCATAGGTATTATTGAGATAATATTTATTTGGTTCAAAAACACTTTCACCAACTTTTATATAACCTGCAAAATTCATTACAGCATCTATTTCATTTTCTTTAAAAATATTTTCAAAAGAATTTATATCTCTTATATCTCCTTGATAAAATTTTGCTCTCTTATCAACTAATTCTATATATCCGTTCTCTAAATTGTCTAAAACAATAACATTATACCCTGAATCTAATAATTCTACCACTGCATGACTTCCTATATAACCCGCGCCACCAGTAACTAATATATTTTTCATATAACACCTCTCTACAATTTAATTTTATCTATTAAATTATAGCACAATTTTACAAAAAATAAAAAAAGATTGGCAAC
>NZ_KI518204.1 GCF_000479045.1 Cetobacterium somerae ATCC BAA-474 | reverse complement strand
AGTATTTTTGATAAAACTTTTGAAGAAATTCCATTAAATTTTAATGAAGAGTCAGTTATAGAACTTTCAGAGGAAGAGTATGAGGAAAAATATAAAGAGTTTCTAAAAGAAAATAAAGCTAAACACAATCCACATATGAGAAAATCTTTTGAATTGAAAAATAAATTTAAATACCAAATAGTAAAAAAAGAAATATTAGACTATTTAGATATTTCTAAAGATAAATTATTATCTAAAAATGGAAGACCTTTGAACGGTGGGGCATTAGAGTCAAGACTTATAAAACTATGTCAAGAAATGAATATTCAAATAAAATATAAAGATAAAATAATTAAATAATAGGGGGGATTATGTTTAATAAAAAAAAGGGGTTTATAATTGGATTTATTTTAGTAGGATGTTTTTGGGGGTATAGCTTTTATAGTTTTATAAACTACGGAAATTCTCTTGAAAAAATAGTAGCCAGTCAAACAGAAATTTTAAAAGTATATACAATGAAATTAGGATATTCTTATATTGGTTCTTCTCAATCTAGAAAACAAACATTTGATGAGGCAGAAAAAGCTTTTAATATTTTCAAAGATTTAGCTGGACTTATTTATCTAAAAAATGGCACTTATTTAAACTATATGGAAAATACTTTTTTTTCATTTGAAAATAAAGATTTAGAATATCTAGATTCTATGCATAACTATACAAAAGCTATTGTTTCAAATCTATAAAATATAATTATTTATATTTTTATAATAAAATAATATTTAAAGGGGGATTTTTTTTATGAAAAAATTATTACTACTTATCACTATTTTTATTAGTATTTTTATTGTTGGATGTTCTTCTACTCAACCAACTAGAGTCGCAACTGGAGTTCAAATTGAAAGGGTATCTGAAGAATTAGATGTTCAATTAATTTCAACAGCGAAATTATTTGAGAATACTTATATCGGAATATCAAAAGAAGGAGGAATAACTCTTAATGTCACGAATAAAACAGATGATGTTATTTTAATAAACTTAAGTCATAGCTCAATGACATTACACGGAATTTCTATGGAACCTAATACGTCAAGAGTTGTTTCAGGTAATGATAGAATTAAAAATTTAGGGGAAGCTTCATCTAATCTAATTTTGCCTCCTAAAGGAAGTATGAGAATAACATTATATCCTTCAGATTTAATGGACCCACAATATAATGGATACGGTACTTTGTTAGGCTTTAAGATAACACCAGCTTTTAAAAGTTATAATAAAATTAAATTGCTTTTAGCTTATTACGTTGAAGAAGGAAAAGAAATGAATTTAGCAAAAAATAAATACTTTATAGCAAACTACACACTATAACTTAAATTTAAGTGGGATTTAAATCCCACTTTTTTTTATGCTAATTACAAAAAAATAAAAAAGTGCTAAGTATAATTATGCTATGAAAAATGAAAGCCACCTATTTGCTTATTACAACTTTAAAATCTGTTGTTCCAGCGATGGGAGGACATGCCTATTTTAACCAATATTAAATTTGCTGCCATTTTTCAAAGGGGTTCCCCTATAGAAATTCCTAAATATAAAATTTATATTTTAGATGGAAAATTTTTTTTTAGAAAAAAATTATAAGCTTTACGCTCAGCATTTTACGTAGGTAAACTTAATATCTAGTATGGATGAAAAGTCCAATAAAAATATTAAGAGGTGATTTTATGAAGGATGTAACAGTAGCAACAAAGCTAAGTATAAAAGATACTGAGAGATTTAGGGAGATTGTTCAAATTCACTATAGAACTACAGTGTCAGAATATATTAGAAGATTAGTGGTTGATTTTTTAAATCAACATACTGAATTAAATTTAAAAGGTGATGCAAATGATAAATAATAACATAACAAGACTAGAGAAAATTTTAAAGGAAGATAAACTGAAATTTATTGAAGAATTAGGGTTTTTATTAAACCACTTGCAGATTGAGAACAAAACAGGAGATATAATTAAAGTCAAATTAGCTTTCAAAGAAAATATCAAAGAATTGAAGGAAGTAATAGCTACTAAGATGGAACTATTAGAAAAATTAGACAAAGTGAACGCAGTGTCGCACCTGATAAGGAGGTAAAAATGACTATTGAAAATTTAGAACTATTAGAAGATTGGAGTAAAGATTACTTCAATCTAAGTGAAGAAGAGTTTGAAGACTATAGAGATTTCATTAACCATAACATTGGATTTTATCCGAATTTTTTTAAGGAAGAGCTATAGCTCTTCCTATTACTGGAGGTATTAGAATTGGAAAGATATATGTATAAAGCTGGAATAGATACAATGGACATAATTGTACAAGACGAAAGCATAAAAGAGCTTAAAGAATTAATAGAGCTAGATAAAAATAGCATACTTAAGGCTATTAATAAGGTCAAGACTGGAAAAATAAAAGGATTGGAAAATCCAATACTAGTGGTTCAACCATCAAATTTTATAGACCACACAGAACTCTGTAATTATACTGATTTCAAAAATACTATAAAGGTATTATTAACAGATGTAAACCTATGTCAATATAGTGGAGTTAATAGGATAGACATAGCTTTTGATTTCAAAAAGGAATTAAAGGATATGGAAAAGATGGCAACATTTATTACTTTTGCAATTGGAAAATCAAAGAAACATAAGGACATGGATTATTTAAAACTGGTAGATTTAAAAACAGCTGAAACTAAGAATATAAAACTTGAAATAAGCCATAATTTCGAGCATGTTTTCTATGACAGAACAGACAAGCAAATTCAAAGAGGGCATAAATCAAAAACTAGAATGGAAATAAGGTATAAATATACACAAGAGGTTGGTAGTCTAGATTTAATATGTAATAAATACTTGAAAAATACAATGAAGATGTATAGAGATTTATATAAGCAATTACCATCTGTTGAAAATGAGTTAGCTAAAATATTATTGAGATTATAGGGGTCCCATCAGGAAAACGCGGAATAA